>JAFPFL010000052.1 GCA_017425545.1 Oscillospiraceae bacterium
CTGCCTGCTGACCGACGAAGAAAAGGTCAAGGCTTGCGCGGCCGCAAAAATGGCCGGCGCAGCATTTGTCAAGACCTCTACCGGCTTCTCCACCGGCGGCGCAAAGCCGGAGGACGTCCGGCTGATGCGCGAGACGGTCGGCCCCGAGATGGGCGTCAAGGCATCAGGCGGCATTCACAGCTACGAGGACGCAAAGGCCATGATCGACGCCGGGGCGAGCAGACTTGGCGCGAGCGCGGGCAAACAGATCATCGAAGGCGCGAAAGCAGCCTGCACCAAATAATCGCTTCAAAAACCGAAAAGGAGACGAATCATATGAGAAAACCCATGATTGCCGGCAACTGGAAAATGAACAAAACGCCTGCCGAGACGAAGGCGCTGATCGAGGATCTGAAAAAACTCGGGAACAAGAACGGTGCGGACGTCGTCGTCTGCCCGATGACGGTCAGCCTTGCTGCGGCGGCTGAGGCGCTCAAGGGGAGCGAAATCCATCTTGGCGCGCAGAACGTCCACTTCGCCGACCACGGCGCCTACACCGGCGAATGCAACGCCGCCTCCCTGAAAGAGCTCGGCGTCGAATACGTGATCATCGGTCACTCCGAGCGCCGCCAGTACTTCGGCGAGACGGACGAGACCGTCAACCAGCGCGTGCTTGCCGCGCTCGCGGCTGGGCTCAAGCCCATCGTCTGCGTCGGCGAGGTGCTCAACGAGCGCCAGCAAGGCATTACGAACGAGATCGTCTGCAAGCAGACCAAGGTCGCCCTGCTCAATGTCGGCGAGCAGATCGAAAACGTGATCGTTGCCTACGAGCCCGTCTGGGCCATCGGCACCGGACTGACCGCTACCCCGGATCAGGCAAACGAGACGATCGCCGCGATCCGCGGCGCGATCCGCGATGTATTCGGCGACGCGGCCGACCGCGTCCGCATCCTCTACGGCGGCTCAATGAACGCGAAGAACGCCCACGACCTGATGGCGCAGCCTGAAATCGACGGCGGCCTGATCGGCGGTGCTTCCCTCTCCGCGGAGAAGTTCGACGGCGTCATCAATTTCTGATGACTGTCTGATCCCTGAATGGGATCTGATAGCAAAAGAGAACGGCAAATGCCGTTCTCTTTTGCTTTTTGCACACAGTTCGCACGGAAGGATCAAATCACGTAGAAGAAAATGCAGACAAACTGCAGGACGCTGCCGGCGATCACAAACAGGTGGAAGATCGCATGCATGTAGCGGATCTTGCGGCCGAGACCGTAGAGGATCGCGCCAATCGTATAGGCCAGGCCGCCGGCGAGCAGCCAGATCAGGCCGGGCAGCGGAACGGCCTTCATCGCCACCGGAGCCGCGAAGACGATGCACCAGCCAAGGCCGATGTAGCAGATCATGGACAGGACCCGGTATTTCTTGAGGTCGATCGCAGTAAAGGTCACGGCGAGCGCCGTCAACGCAAGGATCACGCCGAAGAGGAGCCACGCGGCGAGCGGAGACGTTTTGCGGATCGCGCAGAGCAGGATCGGCAGATAGGAACCGAGGATCAGGAAATAGATCGTGCAGTGGTCCAATACCTGGAGCACTTTTTTCGCGCGCTCAGGCCGCAGGCCATGGTAGACGCTTGAAATCGTATAGACGCAGACCAGCGAAACGCCGTAGATCGCCGAGCTGACGACAGCCCAGGCGCTGCCGTGCATTGCAGAGCGGATGACGGCCAGGACAAGCATGACGACAGCCAGACCGCCGCCTGCAACATGGGAAACGAAATTGAAGCATTCTTCTCCACGGGTGTAGAACGGCAGTTTTCGCTCCGACAGCGGGGTGCGGCGCCTGCGCGGCGGATTCTGGCAGGCTCCGCCCGCGGGGATCGCCGACGCATCCGCAAGGGAGACGCGACGCGACATTTCAGCGCTCCTTTCCAACGAAGAACAGCGCCAGAACGCCGGGACCGGTATGCGCGCCGATGACGGCGCCGACCTCTGTGATGATCTGAACCGGTACGTTGAACCGCTCCTTGAGCATGGATTCCATGTACTTCGCGTCCTCCAGACAGTCGCCCTGGCAGATGAAAACCTGTTCCTTCCGATCGATGATCAGCTCCTCGTATTTATCGACGATCGCCTTGATCGAAGCCTTTCTGCCGCGGACCTTCATCATGTTGATCAAATGGCCTTCATTGTCCATATGGAGCACGGGCTTGATGTTCAGCAGGCCGCCCACAAATGCAGCCGTCGCACTGACACGGCCGCCGCGCTTGAGATATTTCAAATCATCCACGGTGAACCAGTGGTCAATGTGCAGGCGGGTGTCTTCGGCAAACTTTGCCGCTTCCTCGATCGTGGCGCCGGCATTCTTGCGATCCACGGTCAGCTTGACCAGCAGGCCCTGCCCGGCAGAAGCGGCAAGCGTATCGACGGTAAGAATCTTCCGATCCGGGTACTCCTCCCGCAGCTCGGCAGCAGCCATCTCCGCCGAATGCACGGTGGTGCTCAGGCCGGAAGAAAAGCCGAGGTAAAGAAGATCAACGCCCTTGTTCAGCTGCTCGACAAACGCGTCGCGGAACACCGACATATTGACTGCGGCGGTACGCGCAATGCCGCCTTCCCGGATCTTCTGATAGAATTCAGAAAACGGCCTTTCGAAGTTCAGATGGCTCTCCGCTTCGTCGTCAAACTTATAGCTCAGACTGACAAAGGGAACGCCCCATTTTTCAAGGATCTCCGGCACAATATCCGAAGCCGAATCCGTCATAATTACATAATCTCTCATAACATGCAATCCTTTCCGCCAGAATGCCAAATGTTGTGACACATTAAATGTTGTGTATGGTTTCTCTAACTAACCTAATATTAAATATTATATTAACATGGCTTCCTATCCTTGTCAAGAGAATTAGATGCGTTTTCCCATTGCATTTTTCCGTTGTTCGTGGTAGAATAAGACAAAAATTGAATGGAAGTGGATCAATGGCCTACGACAAGTCGCTTGTGGCGGGGAAGCTCCGCCGCTGGGAAAAATATCTTGACCGCTACCGTCTGCCGACCTGGGAGCAGATCCCGAATATCGGGCTGTACATGGAACAGGTAATTGCACTTCTGAAACAGTATCTTGACTATCTCCCGCCCGAGCTCAAGGAAGAACAGTTTATCACCGCTTCCACGATCAACAACTACGTTCGGACGAAGATCATGCCGGAACCGATCAAAAAGCGCTACTACAGAGTGCACATTGCGTATCTTCTGATTATCTGCACGCTGAAGCAAGGGCTGAGCATTGCCCTGATCCAGAAGATCCTTCCGATTGGCCTGTCCGATGAGGAACTGCACCAGCGTTATGACGTCTATGCCCGGAGACACCGTCTTGCGGCAGTGTTCTTTATCGAGCAGATCCGGCATCTGGCCGGACCGATCCTCGACCATGCCGACGCTGACCGTTACTCCTCTGACACCACGGAGGAATTGATCGTATCATCTGTTGTTCTCGGCGGTCTGTCCAGACTTCTGGCGGAAAAGCTGCTGCTGCTTGAGGGCAAAGATCTCTCAGACGGCGGAAGCATTACGATCGACGGCTCCCCTTCCGCTTAGCCCGGGAAGCCATCGGGCAAAAGCCGGCATAGACGGCGTCTCAAAAAACACACGGGTTTTTCATTGCTGCGTCGGAGCGGCGCAAATTCGAATGTGAGGGAATACTGTAATGCCAAAAGTATTGATTACCAGTGACAGCACCACCGACCTGAGCCCGGAGCTTCTTGCGCGCTACGGCGTCCAGCTCCTTCGTCTGGGCATCAATCTCAACGGGAAGGAGTACACAGACGGGATCGATATTACACCGGAGCTCATTTATCAGAATTATCGTGAGAATAAGACGCTGCCGCAAACGGCTGCGCCGAATCTTGACGTCTGCCACCGCTTCTTCCGGCAGTATGTGGATCAGGGCTACAGCATCGTGCACTTTACGATAAGCTCGGACATGTCTTCCACCTACCAGAACAGCGTCATTGCAGCGCAGGAATTTGACGACGTTCACGTCGTCGACAGCCGTAACCTTTCTACGGGCGGCGGACTGCTCGTCATCCGTGCCGCTGAGCTCGCTGAAAAAGGCATGTCCGCTGCGGAGATCGCAGAGGAGTGCCGCAATCTCACGCCGTATGTGGACGCATCCTTTGTGATCGACAGTCTGGAGTTTCTCTGGAAGGGTGGGCGCTGCTCCGGCGTCGCCATGCTCGGGGCAAACCTGATGAATTTCAAGCCCTGCATCATCGTAAAGGACGGCAAGATGACCGTTGGAAAGAAGTACCGCGGAAAGTTCGAACCGGTCCTGCTCAAATACATCTCTGAGCGCATCGGAGACGCCTCCGATATCGTACCCGATCACATTTTCATCACGCACGCGGGCTGCGACCAGGCCGTTGTTGACGCATGCGTGGAAAAGCTGAAGACGCTCGGGAACTTCAAGGAGATCCACGTCACCCATGCCGGCTGCACAGTTTCCTCGCACTGCGGGCGAAACACACTCGGCGTTCTTTTCCTTCGCACGCACGAAATCTGACCGCCGGAGGGAAAGGAATCAAACATGGAAAACCTGCAAAAGATCGCCATGCTGATCGACGCGGACAACACGCAGCTTTCCAAACTGGAGGCTGTCATCCAGGAGGTCAATACGCTCGGCCGGATCGTGGTCAAGCGCGCTTACGGCAACTGGAAGAAGGAAGCGCTCAAACGGTGGGAGGGCGAGATCAAACGTCTTGCCATCAAGCCGGAACAGCAGTTTGACTACGTCTCCGGCAAAAACGCAACCGACATGGCCATGGTGATCGATACG
The DNA here is from genome assembly GCA_017425545.1 of Oscillospiraceae bacterium. Taxonomy (GTDB): domain Bacteria; phylum Bacillota; class Clostridia; order Oscillospirales; family Oscillospiraceae; genus JAFRPC01. The sequence goes on from JAFPFL010000052.1 coordinate 4,810, forward strand.
CTCGAGCTGCTCCACCACGACATCTATGACGCTTTCGTGCTGGTTGCAAGCGACAGCGACTATACGCCGCTCGCGATCCATCTGCGCGAGGAGGGCGTCTATGTCGTCGGCGTCGGTGAAAAAAAGACGCCGGAGGCTTTTCGCAAGAGCTGCGACGAGTTCATCTATCTGGAAAATCTGAAATCGCCTGCAAGCGTCGCCGCACCGCAGAAGGCAGCTGCCCAGACGAAGACCGCCAAGGGCAGGAAGAGCCCGAAGAAGGCTGCGGAGGATGAAGCCGTCGCGAGCGCGGAGAATATCGACGAGATCCACGCCCTGCTCCGGACTGCATGGGAAAAATACCAGGACGACGCCGGATACGCCTTTGTCAGCGACGCCGGACAGTATTTGAAGCGCGCAAAGCCGGACTTTGACGCCCGAACCTACGGGTATTCGAAGCTCTCCACGCTGATCAGCGCTTTCCCGAAGAAATACCGCATGAAGCAGGACATCGGCAAGGCCGCCGGAGCGATCCTGTCCTACCAGTGTCTAAATTGACCTGCGCTTGAAATGACTCAGCCCCCTGCCGCGTTTGACGCGGCAGGGGGCTGCTGCTTTTCTCAATCGGCTTTTTTACTGTTCGCCTTCAGCATGAATTTCTCATTGTTGACGATGAACCGCTCGTGGGTGCCTTCGCCGATCAGGCCGGCATCGTCAAATGCGTGCACCGAGAAGACGAGGCGGCGCCGGTCAATTTCGGTCAGTTCCGTTTCAACCCGGACAGTCATCCCAAGCGGCGTCGCCGCCAGGTGGGACACGTCTACGCGGGTCCCGACGGTTCCCTGCCCTTCCTCGAGATACGGCTGAACGCTGTTCGCCGCCGTGTTCTCCATCAGCGCGATCATCATCGGCGTCGCATAGACCGGAAGCAAGCCGCTGCCGATTCGCATGGCGGTCAGTTCCTCTGTGACGACAACTTCTCCGATTCCTTTGATTCCTGGATTCATGGGTTTTTGTTTCCTCTCTGATTATTTTTGACCGATGGCTTCTCCGGTCGGGGCTACGGGCGGCAGGCGCGCCTCTGGCGCGCTTCCTGCGGTCTTTGCCTTAACTGTCTGCGGAGCTCTGCTTCGGACGCACCGGATCGGAGGCATTGTTCCTCCTCCTGGCCGCCTCGAATGCGTTCTGGATCTCGTTCAGATACTTTTGCGCGGCGTTTGCTTCACTGATCGTGATTTGCTTTGCGTCGCCATATCTCGCAACCAGATAGATCTGGCGAAGCTTCTCGTCAGCTTCCGTGACGTTTGCTTTCTCGGCGTCATTCAGAATCTCGAGCGAGGTATTCGTATCAAAGATCTTCTGGCCGTGCGATCGAAGCTCGCGGAGATAGGTTCGATAGATCTCGCGGACACGGTCTCCCTCCGAGACCACATGTTCCTTTTTCCTTCTCCGGAGCTTTTGGAAGAAGGGCGCCTCATCCATCGATTCCAGCGTTTTCTCCCGGACTTCCTTTCGGGATGCGCGCAGGTAGCGGATCATCAACAGCAGCATGACCAGCGCGACAGCTGCCGCCGCTATGATTCCGATCACCAACAGCCAGTTGGGCTCGTCGTTCGGGCCGAAGTATTCCGGCTCTTCTCTTGCATAGGTTTCAGCCGGCGCAACGTACTGCGTTTCCGGAATGCCGCTTGCGATCTGAATATCGCCCATCTCAGGGCTCCCGACCTTTTTGAAGAACCATTCGACTGCCTTGTAGATCGCCCAGAACACGGCAACAAGCGGAGAGAACAACACTCCGAACACCTTTGCCACGGGCTTGCCCACCAAGGGGATGAGGGCAGAAACCCCGGCGGTCACGGCGACCGGAACGGCAAGTGAAAGTGTGCTGTACAGTCTCCAGCGCAGATTCGTCGTAACGCCCATGCGGATCTCCCGGAGCGCCAGGATGCCTGAGAAAAACCATGCGACCAGGAAGCAGAGATCCGGCATCAGATTGTGGTCGAGGGACGGGATCAGCTTCATCACCGGGAAAGCGATCGCCGCAAAGAGCAGTCTGAGATAGAAGGCTGTGCGGTAGGATTCGTAGGAGATCTGGGTTCTGTTCGCCACATACACATGGACAAAGTACAGCCAGGCTGGCGCCGTCAGCGCAGCCGGGATCCACCCCTTCGAGAGCAGGGCAAGCGCAGCAGGCGGCAGCACACAAAGGATCCTGAGACCGATATTCTCCGTTCGAATGGCGAGGAAGCCGAAGATCAGGCAGGCGGCAACAAAGAGCGCAAAGAGCAGCGGCTGCGTGCCGGGCGTGTAATAGAGGCACGCCAGCAAAAAATAGAAGCACTGAGCGCTGCACACGCGGAGCGGGGAAGCATGTTTCATGACTCCGCCTCCTCTCTGCCCAGAACGAAGACTCGATGCTCGCTCTTCGCCTGCAGGCGCTGCAGGAGCTTTTCCTCCAGATCCGGGGAGATCACGATAAACGTGCGGTCCGGTCGTTTTTCCAGAATACAGCGTTCCACCGCGTCCGCAAAACCGGTATAGCCGGTGTTCGAGGACAGGCCGATCGCGCGCAGGATCGGATACAGATGACCCTTTCCGAGGCCCTTTGCACTGAAGCCGAGATCCCCGTTGGAGATGAGCTCGTAAGGGATCTTGCGCTCCTCCAAAAATTCACAGACGCTTCTTGTGAGCGCAAGGCAGCGCTCGCATGTGTCAGATGATCCGGCGCCGAGCTCGACCAGAACCGCGACGTCGGCGTCGGCTGTATGATCCTGCAGCTTGACCATCAGCTCCCCTGTTTTCGCAGTCTGCGTCCAGGAGATCTGCTTCATCGGTTCCCGGCCAGTGTATTCCCGATATCCGGCCACGAGGCAGGGATCCTCATGCAGAAATCGCAGAACCGACACCTCGCCGAGCAGACCGCCAAAGGGGGTCAGTTCAAGATCCTGATCGGAGAGCGGGGCAGTGCAGACGATTTTGTTTCCACCCTTGGGCGAGCGTACAACGGAGCGCAGGCCGAGGTAATCTCCGGTCTCCAGATAGATCCTGCCGATCTCATGGACGCCCCGGTTTTCATAGGAAAACCGGATCCTGCCGGATACCCGTCTGTGCGGCGGAAGGAAGAGTTTCCGATCTACATACACGCCGGAGAAGTCCTGAAAGACGTTGTCCTTTTTCCACTGCTCCGACTCTCTGACGACCACCTTTCCGTCAAAATACACGGACAGCGCCGTGTACATGATCGGCAGGAAAGAGGCGTTTGAGACGGTATAGCGCAGGACGATCTCCTCGCCGGGCGCAGTCAGACTGTGGTCTGCCTCAAAGGTCAGGCCGACATTTTCAATGGCGCGGAGGCTGAATACTTCCAGGGCGACCAGCAAGGCTGCCACGCCAATCAGAATCGCGGCAATCACAGCTTCTCAAGCGGAACGGAGACGTCATCCAGCATCAGGCGGATGAAGTTCTGCACGTCCATATGGCTGCGGCTGGTCATCATCAGACGGTGCGGAAGCACGTAGCTGGACTCGGTCTTGACATCCTCGGGGATGACATAGTCTCTGCCGTTGACAGCCGCATAGATCTGGCTTGCACGATACAGCGCCAGCGCGCCGCGCGTGGAGACGCCGACGTTCAAAAGCTCGCTGTTCCGCGTATAGCTGACGAGGTCCATGATATAGCCGGCAACATCTTCCTTGACCTGAACGTCCGGATAGGCTTTCTGCAGATCGATCAACTCGTCAACCCCGACGACGGGCTCCAGCTCGGAGAGCAGCTGTTTCGAATCGGGGCGGGACAGGACGCGAATCTCCTCCTCCCGGGACATATAGCCGAGGCTCATGCGCATAAAAAAGCGGTCCAGCTGTGCCTCCGGCAGCGGGAAGGTGCCATAGGACTCGATGGGGTTCTGCGTCGCCATGACCATGTAGGGCGGCTCCATCGGGAAGGTCTCGCCGTCGATCGTGATCTGGCGCTCCTCCATGACCTCCAATAGCGCGCTCTGGGAGCGGGGCGTCGCACGGTTGATCTCGTCAGCCAGAATGAAGTTGGCAAACAGCGGGCCTTTGCGCAGCTCGAATTCGCCGACCTTCTGGTTGTAGAAGTTGATGCCCGTCAGATCTGACGGAAGCAGATCCGGCGTGAACTGAATGCGGTGGAAGCGGCCGCCGAGGCTCTTGGAAAAGGCGCGCAGAAGCATGGTCTTGCCGGTTCCGGGAACGTCCTCCAGCAGAACATGGCCGCCGGCAATCAGGCAGATCACGATCTGCTCGATCGCCGCGCTCTTGCCGACTATTACCTTCTCGCAGTTTTCGGAGATTCGATTTTTGAACGATTGAAAGGCTTTTGTATCCATAACTTGCTCCATTCTATTGTAATTTACATTGATCACGTCCGGGAGTCCGCCGTGCGGCAGAGTCACATGGTGCAAATCTATAGGATTTGCGGCAACAGATTTGAGGCAGCGAATTTCTGCTGCTTGTTCATGCCTTTGTTATTATCAGTTCTTTGAGGATCGGATCCTCGCGGGTCTGGACGCTGAGGAAGAAGGCGCCGTCCGGTCCTTCGGCGATCCATCGCGCCATCATCAGCAGGGGGATCAGAGCGTCATTCTCGCTGATGGCATAAACGGTGTCCGGTGCGCCGCCGTTTTCCCATTTGCTGACCGCCTGCCCGGAGACGCCCACTGCCTCCCCCAGCTGCTCCTGTGTAAAGCCGAGCTTCTTCCGCAGTGCGGCAATCGTACTTTCAATTGCCATCTGCCAGCCTTCAATCTCAAACACTGTTTGTATTATAGCATCCCTGTTGGTTGATTGCAATAGACGTAATGTCGAAATTTGGAAATCAGCGGTTGTTTTTCAACCTTCAGCCAGCTTACAGGCATCCGCGCACATCGGTCCGGCCGTACAGGTGTGCGCCTCAACGGGTGCAAACGAACAAGCGGTGCAATTGAATCGGGTTTGGCCATCTCAGGCGCTTTACGCCAGCTCCCCCCGTGGGGGAGCTTTTCGCAGAGGAGCTTTTGCTGGCGCACAGGTGTGCCCGCCTACAGGGTGGGCAGGCGTCGGCGGGGCGTCGAGGACGCCGCCCCCTACGGGTGCTCTGTCCACTATTCCCTATTCCCTTCGTCCCCGATTGCCTTGCCCCCGACGCCACTGTCAGATTCCGTTTGATCTTAACGGAAGCTTGCGCTTGTCGAAAAAGAATGCTATAATGGGGAAAAGAGCCGACAGGGTCGGAATACGGCGGGGTTGCGATCCTCCGCCGCCGTTCGGACCGGAAAGGAAGCCGCATCATGGCTGCATTTGTGGAGTTTCAGCACGTATGTAAAACCTACGGGAGCGGTGAAGCGCAGATCCATGCGCTTCAGGACGTCTCGTTTGAGATCGAGCGCGGCGAGATCTGCGTAATTGTCGGCGCCTCCGGCGCGGGCAAGACGACTTTGCTGAATATTCTCGGGGGAATGGACCGGCTGAGCTCCGGCAAGGTCTTTCTTGACGGGCATGATATTTCCGCCTGCAATTCCAAGCAGCTCACGACCTATCGGCGCCGCAGCGTCGGCTTCGTGTTTCAGTTCTACAACCTGCTGGCCAACATGACCGCTCTGGAAAACGTTGAGATCGCGACGCAGCTCTGCCGGGATCCGATGCCGGCAGACGAGGTGCTGCGCGCGGTCGGGCTCGGAGAACGCCTGGGCAACTTCCCGTCCGAGCTCTCCGGCGGCGAGCAGCAGCGCGTCGCGATCGCAAGGGCTCTGGCCAAAAATCCGCAGCTTCTGCTTTGCGATGAGCCGACGGGCGCGCTGGATTATCAGACCGGCAAGCAGATTCTGAAGCTTTTGCAGGATCAGAGCCGGGAGAAGAAAATGACTGTAATCATCATCACGCACAACTCTGCGTTGACTGCCATGGCGGAACGTGTGATCCGCGTCCGAAGCGGCCGCGTCGAATCCGTGAACGTCTGCAGCAATCCGACGCCTGTGGAACAGATCGAGTGGTAATTTAATGGGAAAACTGACCTTACGCTCCATCACGAAAAGCCTCGGAAGGTATTTCGCGATTCTTCTGATTGTCGCGCTCGGGGTCGGGTTCTTCTGCGGCCTGCGGCTGACGAAGACCGCGATGCTCCGAACGCTGGATTCCTACGCGGCAAAGCTGCGGTTCTTCGATCTGCACCTTGTCTCGACGATCGGTCTCTCGGAGGAAGACGCTGCTGCCGCGGAGGCCCTGCCCGGCGTGGAAGCCGCAGAGGGCTCCAAGGCGGGAGACGTCCTGATAGATACGGAGAAGGAAGCAGATCTCGTCTGGCACTATCTGTCTGTGCCTTCCCGGTTGAATCTTCTGAATCTGCGCGCTGGCAGGCTGCCGGAGCGTCCGGACGAATGCGTTGCAGACGCCTGGAATCTGACGGCGGAAGACCTTGGAAAACAGATCCAGGTCTCCGAAAAAAACGATTCAGACACGCTGAATCACTTTGTGCAGAAGGAATTCACGATCGTCGGTCTGGTGCATACGCCGTTATATCTGAATTATGAGCGAGGCGGCAGCACGATCGGCTCCGGGACGGTCACCGCCTTTTTCTTTGTGCTTCCGGAAGCTCTGGACCAGGACTATGACACGGACCTCTACTTGTCTCTGGTCGGCGCGGACGAACCGGTATACTCCGAGCAGTACGACGCGGCGGTTGACGCTGCCGTGCCCGGGCTGGAGGCCTTTCTGGACGAAAGGATTGCCCTGCGCCGCACCTCGCTGCGGCAGAGCGCTGAAGCAGAACTGGCAGACAAACGCCGGGAGCTGGAGGACGGGCGGCAGGAACTGAACAAGGCGAAAGAGAAGCTGGCGGACGGAAACGAGACCCTCCGAAGCGCCTGGGGCGAGCTGAACGACGGTGCCTATGAACTTGGCTCGCAGCGGGAAGCCGCGCTGGAAGAACTGGACGCCGCGGAAAAGAAGCTGACGGACGGGCGCGCAGAGCTTGATGCGCAGCGTTCCGCGCTATCAAGAGCGCGCGCAGAGCTTGCAGCAGCAGAACAAGAGCTGCAGAAAAATGGGGCGGCTCTGGAAAGCGCCCGATCAAAGTTGGAAGCTGCCGAAGCGGAGCTCAATGCAAAAGAAGCCGGCGCGCAGGCAGAATACCAGGCGGCCAAGAAGGCATACGCAGATGCTGCGGCGGCGCTCGAAGTCGCGGCTGCGAACCTCGCCTCTCTTCGTCTCCAGATCCCGCCTGACACGGCGGCCATCGAGGCGGCGCGCGAGGAGCTTGCGCGCAGGCAGGCTGCGTATGACGCAGCCGCGAATGCGCTGTGGGAGCTCGTCGGAAGGCAGGCGCTTGAGGCTGCCGGTCAATCCGCCGCAAGGTCCGTATTGAAGCAGAATCAGGAAAAGCTCCGCGAGCAGGAAGCCGCGTTCCGGGAGGCGTCCGGGCTGCTTGCGCAGAACCGGGCCGCGCTTGACGACGCGGAAGCTCAGCTCTGGAATGCGGAAAAAGAACTTGCCGCCGGAGCATCCGAATATCAAGAAAAACGGGCGGAAGCGGAGCAGGCTCTGGATGAGGCGCAGCGGGAACTGGACTGCGCCGAGGCAGAGCTTCAGCAAAAGCGCAAGATTCTCTGCTCCAGGTGTCGCGATTACCACTTTGCCGTTAGGGATCTGGAGGACGGCGAGGCGAAGATCCTGGACGCCGAACAAACGCTGGACGAGCTGGATCAGGCGAAGGGCTACGTTCTGACCCGCGACGCCAACGTCGGCTACGTCTGTTTTGAAAGCGACTCCAATATCGTCAACGGCGTCTCCCATGTCTTTCCGCTGTTCTTTTTCCTCGTCGCGGCGCTCGTCTGCATTTCCTCCATGACCCGCCTGGTCGAGGAGCAGCGCACGCAGATCGGCGTCCTGAAAGCACTCGGCTACGGGAAGGGACGGATCTTCTCACAGTATCTGATCTATACCGGCAGCGCATCTGTTCTGGGCTGTGCGTTCGGTTCGCTCGTCGGTTCCTATCTCCTCCCGAAGATGATCTGGCAGGCCTATAATATCATGTACGGCTTCTCCGACATTCTGTGGGCGTTTGACTGGAAGCTTGTGCTGGTATCCTCGCTTGCGTTTATCGTCTGCGCGCTGGCAGCGACCTGGTATGCGTGCAACTCGGTGCTCTCCCGTCCTGCCGCGGAGCTGCTCCGCGTCAAGGCGCCAAAGGCCGGGCGGCGCGTCTTCCTCGAGCGCATTCCGTTTATCTGGAAACGACTGCCGTTTCTGCATAAGGTATCGGTGCGGAATGTTCTGCGGGACCGCAGACGCATGGGTATGGTCATTCTCGGCATCGGGGGCTGCACCGCTCTGCTTCTGACCGGCTACGGCATCCGGGATTCCATCACCGGCGTACTGGATTACCAGTTTGAGGAAATCACGAAATACGATATGACCGTGAGCTTCCACCGGGATATGGACGAAGAAGATCAGGCGGATTTTCTGAATGAACACGCGGGAGCCATCGGTGCCTGTCTGTTTCTGCGTCAGGCAAGTCTGGACGCGACGGCAAACGACGTGACAAAGACGCTGAACGTCATCTCGGCCGTCGGAGATTCCACAGTCGGGTTTGACGATCTGCACGACACGAACGGACCGCTCCCCTATCCGACTGAAGGCTCCTGCCTGATCAACGACGGGCTTGCCGATCGGATGAGCCTCTCCGTCGGCGATTCGATCACGCTCCGCCCGACCGGGCGGGAGGAAGTCACGCTGCGCGTATCGGGGATCTACAGGAACTATATCTACAATCTGATCTACCTCTCGAAGGCAGATTATGCGCTTGTCTTTGGGAACACGGATGTTTGCCTCGCACAGATCTGCGCGCCGCATGGCGCTGACCAGCACGCGATTTCCGCGGAACTCAGCGCGGATGAGCGGGTTTCAAACGTCAGCGTCAACCTGGATCTGCGCGCCCGCTTCCTGAAAATGCTAGACGGAATGAACTACATCGTTCTGGTCGTTCTGATCTGCGCCGGCGCGCTCGCCTTCATCGTCCTCTACAATCTCACCAACATCAGTATCATTGAGCGGCAGCGGGAGATCGCGACAGTCAAGGTGCTTGGCTTCTACAAACGGGAGGCGGAGCGCTACGTGTTCCGCGAGAACATCATGCTGACGGTGCTCGGTCTGATCGTCGGATATCCTATGGGCTATCTGCTGCACGCCTACGTTATGGAGCAGATCCGCATCGACATGATCACCTTCGACACCCGGATCGCACCGATCACCCTCCTCTATGCCGCCGGATTGACGATGCTGTTCAGCGTGATTGTGAATCTTTCCATGCGGCCGAGGATCAGGAGCATCCATATGGCGGAGGCGCTCAAGTCCGGTGAGTAAGCAAACCGGGATAATGCAGCGCATTCGGTGATTCTGTTCGGAATGGACAGAAAGAACAGACAACGGGGTCGGCTGAGAGCCAACCCCGTTGTCTGTTTGATTACAGCGGTTTCTGCTTGATGCGGCTCCACTGCCGCGGGTACTGCTGCGGCGTGTGCGAAAGCTTGCGGATGACGATCACCGAATGCAGGGCGCCGGCGATCTCAAAAACCTCCGTGCGTTCCCAGGCGCCGCCGAGACGTTGGATCGCGTTCGTCGCCTCATGGAGTTCCTCCTCCGCCTGCGCGCCCTTCATGGCCAGGAAATAACCGCCGACGCGGACGTAGGGCAGACAGAGCTCGGACAGCAGATTGAGTCTTGCGACTGCGCGGGAGGTGACAACGTCAAACTGTTCCCGGTGCGCCGCCGCGAAGTCCTCCGCCCTGCCGGTCAGGAAGTCCGCCTCGACGCCAAGCACCGGAAGCGCCTCCGTCTCGAGCCAGTTCATTCGCTTCTGAAGACTGTCGAGCAGCGTCAGGCGGATCGACGGCTCCGCGATTTTGAGCGGAACGCCCGGGAAGCCGGCACCGGTGCCGACGTCAAGCAGCGTTTTGCCCGCAAGCGGGATCACCCTGCGCAGCGTCAGACTGTCGAGCAGGTGCAGCTCCGCCGCCTGCGCCGGGTCGGTGATCGCAGTGAGATTCATGACGCGGTTCTTCTCCAAGACCGCTTCTCCGAAGCGGATCAGGCGGTCGACGAGCGTCTCATTCAATTCGATTCCCAGACGGTTCAGCCCGTCGCAGAGGGCTTGTTTCATGCGCGGTTCTCCTGTCTTGCACGGATGGCAGGGCAATTGCCCGGGAGAAGCCAATCCGTTACTGCTTCTTCAGATGAACAGCCTCGCGGCACTTGGCGGCAAGCATTTCGGGCGTCAGTCCGTAGTACTCCAGGACTGCGTTCGCTGTGCCGCTGCGGCCAAAGGTATCTTCGACGCCATGGCGGATGACCGGGACGGGGCATTTTGCGGAAACAAGCTCCACGACCGCGCCGCCGAGACCACCGAGCACGGAGGCCTCTTCGCTGGTGACGATCGCGCCGGTTTCAAAGGCAGCGTTCAGGATCAGGTCCTCGTCGAGGGGCTTGATCGTGTGGATATCCAACACGCGCGCGGAAATGCCTTCCGCCGCGAGGATCTCACGCGCTGCTCTTGCCATGGATACCATCATGCCGGTCGCGGCGATGGTAACGTCGTCGCCTCCCGCGATCAGAGCGCCCTTGCCAAGCTCGAAGCGGTAGCCGGGAAGCTCATCTGTGAAGATCTCCGTGGCCGGGCGGGAAAGGCGGAGATAGGCGGGGCCGTTGTAATTCAGCAGGGCTTCGACAGCCAGGCGCATCTCGTTGCCGTCGCAGGGATTGACGACCAGCATGCCGGGGATCTGGCGCATGAGGGCAAGGTCCTCGGTGCACTGATGGGTCGCACCGTCCTCGCCGACAGAAATGCCGCCGTGCGAGCCGACGATCTTGACATTCAGGTGCGGATATCCGACGGAATTGCGCACCTGCTCATAGGCGCGGCCGGCAGAGAACATCGCAAAGGAGCAGGCAAAGGGCTTGAGCCCGGCTGCCGCCAGACCGGCAGCGATGCCGACCATGTTGCTCTCTGCGATGCCGCAGTCGAAGAACCGTTCCGGATAGGCAGCGGCAAAATCCTTCGTCTGTGTCGCCTGGGCAAGGTCCGCATCCAGGACAACCAGTTCCGGATACTTTTCTGCAAGGTTTACCAGCGCTTTTCCGAAAGCGCCGCGTGTTGCGATCTTTCCTGCCATATCAGTTCTCCTCCAGTTTCTTGATCTGTGCTTCCAGATCGGCCTTCGCCTGGGCAAACTGCTCATCGTTGGGCGCTTTGCCGTGCCAGCCGGCCTGGTTCTCCATGAAGGAGACGCCCTTGCCTTTGACCGTCTTCATCACGATCGCAGTCGGCTGTCCCTTCGTCTGTCTGGCCTCTGCAAGCGCAGAGAGAATCTGCGCAAAGTCATGGCCGTCGATCTTGATTACGTGCCAGTTGAAGGCTTCCACTTTACGGTCAATCGGTTCAGAGGGCATGACGTCCGCCGTCGCGCCGTCGATCTGCAGGCCGTTTACGTCGATAAAGGCGCAGAGATTGTCGAGCTTCCACTTCGCGGCAGCCATAAAGGCTTCCCAGATCTGACCTTCTTCAATCTCGCCGTCTCCAAGAACAGCATAGGTGCGGAACGTCTTTCCCTGGTGTTTCGCGGCAAGCGCCATGCCGACAGCCGCAGACAGGCCCTGGCCCAGAGAGCCGGTCGACATGTCTACGCCGGGAACATGCCGCATATCCGGGTGCCCGGACAGATGCGCATGGATCGAGCGAAGCTGCTGCAGGTCTTCTACAGGGAAGTAACCGCGCAGTGCAAGAACCGCGTACAGGGCAGGCGCGCAGTGTCCCTTGGAGAGGACAAAACGGTCGCGCGCATCCCAGCCTGGATTTGTCGGGTCCACATTCATCTCGTTGAAATAGAGTGCCGTCAGAGCGTCCGCGCAGGACAGAGAGCCGCCGGGATGACCGGAGGACGCGCGGTGAATCGCATCAACGGCCAAAAGCCGCGCGCGATTCGCCATGATTGCAAGATCCTTGCCGTACAGTTTTTCCATAGTATCCTTCCTTTGCTGTATCGTTATTTCACTTCCCGGTAAAAGAAGTGTGTGCGCCAATAGTAACATAGGCTCTGCATTCTGCGGTAAGCTTCCACATAATGGCCGGGGATCGTCGTGCTCAGGGACCCGTCGATGCTGACTCTTCCCTTGGTGGACATGATCGGGAACAGAGCCATTTCCTCCCGCATGGTCTGCAGATAGGCGGGACCGTCTCCCCATTCGAGCGTGTCGAACAGGACGTTCATCAGATAACAGGGCGAGACCGTCGGGCCGGTGACGCCGGCGACGTCCTTGCCGAGCCTGGCCTTGGCGGCGTCGTTCATCCAGATCAGGTATTCCGTCGAATAATAGTTGAGAAACCCTGTCTCTGTCGCGCCGCTGAGATCCATGCCGTAGGTCTTGTAAGCGGAGATCGTGCCGGAAGATGAGTCCTTGCCGAGGGTCGCCTTGTGGTCTCCGAAGGTCAGAAGGACGATCGGCCGGTCCGAGCTGCGCAGACGGTCGACAAAGCCGCTCAGCTCCTCATCGCGTCTGGCACAACAGGCCAGATAGTTGTTCATGGCCGTTCCGTCGTAAGATCCAACGTATCTGCGGATAAAGTATGTGCCCGGATAGTCGTTTCTGAGGCAGTGATAGGGGCCGTGTCCCTCATAGGTGACGGCAAAATGGAAATAGGGGCGGTCCGGATCGTGCGACTGGAGCTGACTCCAGATGCTGTCATAGAGGATCGCGTCATTGACCGGCGTGTCGCTCTTGCCCTCCAGCTCCTCGAAGCCGTCTTCGCGGAAGCGGTAGGATTCAAAGCCGAGGTAGCGGTTGACGTTGCGGCGGTTATAGAACCAGCCGTTGAACGGGTGCGCGCCGTCCGTCTGATAACCCTGGCCGCGCAGGTACCAGACATAGGAATTGACCGGTTTTCGCCAATTGGACAGCACATAATTGCCCGTCAGGAAGCAGCGCTCTGCGTTTTTGGTGTCGCCGCCGAAGGCATTTGTCACCAGGCAGCCCGTCATGGACTCCGCAGCGAGGGCGTGATAGGCATCGTAGCAGCAGAAATCAATTGCGCCAGGTTCGGAATCAAGGTCGGACAGATCGGCATAGCTCTCGCGCATGATGACAATGACGTCAACCTTACGGTCCTCCGGAATGTCGTCGTCCTGATACTGCGCAAAATCCGCCGCCGTCTTCTGCTCGTCATAATTGTCCGGCACACCGGCTCTGAACAGTGCAGTGCGGGTAAACGAGTAGAGCACGCCGCGGGAGAGATAGATCTGCGTGGTGGACCAGCTGTCGATATGGTTGTAGTTTTTGGTGTTCTGGAAGACGACCTCGTCTTTGCAGAGGTTATTGGCATAGACCAGGATCAGAGCTGCAAGAGCAACGCCGATCAGCCGCGGCCAGCGGAAGCGCAGACGCCAGCGCGTAAGAAACGCGAGCATGCACGTCATTGCGATGCAGGCAAGTACGCTCACGACCAGGTTCGTGCTCAGATTGAGCTCATAGCCCTGCTTGTCGGTGATCGCAAGGGCTTCCCGAATGCAGGTCAGGTCCTCAAACTGCAGGGGGTCGTTTCGGATGATGACCAGGTAATAGTTTCCGATCGCGACGCCGAGACAGACGATCACCGTGATCAGGAAGGCGATCCATGCTTTGCCGATCAGAACAAAGAGCGCGAGGCAGATCGCGGTGGGAATTATGAAATTGACATAGACGGTCAAAGGCGTCTCAAGATAGGTTTTGAAGATGTCGGAGGAGAAATTTGCGTAAGAGAGCAGCAGGGTGCAGAATGTCAGAACCGCGCAGGCCAGAATCAGGAGCAGAAGCTGATAGGTCACGAAGACGAACTTCTGCGCCGCACCGTTTGGCATGCTGCGCTTTAACAGCAGCGGAGCATGATCCTGTTTCTTTGCGCGGCGCCTGCTGCGCTTCTTCTCTTCAGACATTTGGATCCTTCCCTTACCGTTTTTTGGCCAACGGATCGCTTGCCTCCTGCGCTTCCTGCAGTCTGGCAATGATCTGATTGGAGATCAGATATCCCTCCGGCGTCAGTTTCCATCTATTTCTCTCCAGGAGGAAGCATCCCTGCTCCGCCAGCGGGCGGATGACATCGAGCAACGGCGAGAAAGGCATCAGATAGTTCTTTTCGTATTCCTCCGGAGAGATGCCGCGGTTCGTGCGGAGGCGGAGCATGACATACTCCCCTGCACGCTCGCGGGCAGGAATGGTCTCGCACTCGGAGAGGATCGGCACGTCCTGCTCCAGCATGCCGCGGATATAGTTGTGGATGTCCGCACGGTTCGTATACCGCTTCCCCGCAAAATCGGAAGCAGCCGAAGGACCGAAGCCGATATATTCGTCTCCGAGCCAGTATTTGAGGTTGTGGCGGGATTCAAAGCCCGGGCGGGCAAAGTTGGAGATCTCATACTGCTCGTAGCCGGCTTCCTTGAGAATCTGCACAGCCTTCAGATACATATCCGCCTGATCGTCGTCCGAGGGCAGGTTCACAGCCTCCTTGTACTCCCAAAGCGGCGTGCCGCGCTCGACCTTCAGCCCGTAGCAGCTCATGTGCTCGGGGCGCAGGCGAAGAACATGGCGAAGCGTCTGTTCCCACTGCTCGCAGGTCTGGCTCGGAAGGCCGTACATGAGATCGAGCGAGATATTGTCAAAGCCGCAGGCGCGCGCCGCCTGGACTGCAATGCGGGCCTGCTCATAGTTGTGCGGTCGTCCAAGCTTTTTGAGAACGTCGTCGCGGTCGCTCTGAACGCCAAGCGACATGCGGTTGAAGCCCTCGTTCCGCAGCTTCTTCAGCAGAGCTTCCGTCACGGAATCGGGGTTGGCCTCGAAGGTCACCTCTGCGTCTTTGTCCACGCGGAAACGGTGCTGGATCTCCGCAAAGATGCGGCGCAGGCTGTCCGCGCCGAAGAAGGAGGGCGTGCCGCCTCCAAAATAGACCGTGTCGACCACGTAGTCCTGGGCGAGCGCGCCGGTCTCCTTGAAATGGACGCTGAGCGCCTGCAGATAATCGTCGACCAGACGGCGATCGCGGCTGCCGCCCAGGGAGTAGAAATCGCAGTATTCACATTTGCTCCGGCAGAACGGGATATGGACGTAGATGCCGAGCGGTTTTAATTCGTTCATGTGTGTTCTCCTGATTGAAGGTATTCACAGGATGGCAAGGCGCGTTGGAAAACGAGGCGCCGGATTGGCTCTCTAAAAATACGCGTCCGCTTCTTTTTCGGTCGTTTCTACGTTTGGAGTCTTGCTGACCCCTCTCGGTCACCAGTTTGCGAACTGATGACTGCTCCCTCTAAGGGGAAGCTTTTCGGGGCTTCGAGGACGCCGCCCCCTGCGAATCGAAATGCTCAGTGCGAAATGCTTCCGTCTGTCAGGACGATCAGTCGCTGTCCATCTTCAGGACGGCCATGAAGGCCTCGGAGGGGACGGAGACGGTACCGAAGGTGCGCATCCGTTTTTTGCCTTCCTTCTGCTTTTCGAGCAGCTTCTTCTTGCGGGTGATGTCGCCGCCGTAGCACTTTGCAAGCACGTCCTTGCGCAGGGCCTTGATCGTTTCACGGGCAATGATCTTGCCGCCGATCGCAGCCTGGACGGGGATCTCAAACATCTGGCGCGGGATGTTTTCCTTGAGCTTCTCGCAGATCTTCCTGGCGCGGGCATAGGCCTCGTCGGCGAAGAGGATGAAGCTCAAAGCGTCGACGATCTCGCCGTTGAGCAGAATATCCAGCTTGACCAGCTTCGACGGACGGTAGCCGGAGAGCTCGTAGTCGAGCGATCCATAACCGCGAGTCCGGGATTTCAGGGCATCGAAGAAATCGTAGATGATCTCGTTGAGCGGCATATCGTAGTGGAGCTCCACGCGGCTCTGATCGAGATATTTCATGTCCTTGAACTCGCCGCGCCGCATCTGGCAGAGGTCCATGATATTTCCGACGTAGTCCGGCGGGGCGATAATGCTCGCGTTGACGAAGGGCTCATAGGCCTGCGCGATCTCCATCGGGTCCGGGTAATTGAGCGGGGTATAGACAGACAGACGCGTGCCGTCCGTTTTGTCGATCTCATAGACGACGTTCGGCGCCGTTGTGATCAGATCGAGGTTGAACTCACGCTCAAGCCGCTCCATGATGATGTCCAGATGGAGCAGGCCGAGGAAGCCGCAGCGGAATCCGAAGCCGAGGGCGACTGAGTTTTCCTGCGTATAGCTCATCGAGGCGTCGTTGAGCTTCAGCTTTTCGAGCGCGTCGCGCAGATCGCCGTATTTGGAGCCGTCTGCGGGATAGACGCCGGAGAAGACCATCGGCTGGCAGGTCTTATAGCCGGGAAGCGGTTCGGCGGCGGGATTGTCGGCGTCGGTCACCGTGTCGCCGACGCGTGTGTCGGAGATCGTCTTAATCGACGCGGTCAGATAGCCGACCTCGCCTGCGCCGAGACTTTCCGCCGGTTTCATGCCGAAGGGCTCGAGATAACCGCACTCGACGACCTTGTAGACCGCGCCGGTCGCCATCATTCTGACGTCCATGCCGGGTTTAATGACGCCGTTCATGACGCGGAGATAGACCACGACGCCGCGGTAGCTGTCATACTGGCTGTCGAAGATCAGCGCCTGCAGAGGCGCTTCCCGGTCGCCCCCGGGAGGCGGGACCTCCCGGACGATCATCTCGAGGACAGAGTGGATGTTGATGCCGTTCTTTGCGGAGATCTCCGGCGCATCCATCGCAGGCAGGCCGATCACGTCTTCGATCTCCTGCTTGACCTCCTGCGGACGCGCCGCAGGCAGGTCGATTTTATTGACGACGGGCAAAACCTCCAGCCCCGCGTCGATCGCGAGGTAGGTGTTTGCGAGCGTCTGCGCCTCGATGCCCTGAGACGCGTCCACGACCAGGATCGCGCCCTCACAGGCGGTCAGAGAGCGGGAAACCTCGTAGTTAAAGTCCACGTGGCCCGGGGTGTCGATCAGGTTCAGAACATAGTCCTCCCCATTATCCGCGCGGTAATTGAGCCGTACCGCGCGCGCCTTGATCGTGATGCCGCGCTCCCGCTCGAGATCCATATTGTCCAGGAGCTGATCCTCCATCTCCCGTTTGTCGACAGTGTTAGTCTCCTCAAGCAGACGGTCTGCAAGCGTCGATTTGCCGTGGTCAATATGGGCGACGATGGAGAAATTTCGAAGCTTCGATAAATCAATCATATTCTATCCTCTGAAGGTCATACTTACCCTTTATAACTTTGGCTTATTATAACAGAAGGCTCCGGATTTGTAAAGAGAAAATGCCCGCACGGCTGCGGCTTCCCGCGAAAACAGGCAGCGGCCCCGCACGTTTTGTCCAAACTGCGTGAGTCAGACAGGCGAACGGGGCCGCTGCTTGATTTTTACAGATAGAAAGCAATGCCGAGGACGGCAGAGATCGCGATCAGCAGGATCGGAGAGAGTTTCTTGTGGAAAACGGGCTTCCATGCGGCGGAGACGGCGATCAGGATTGCGGCGATGCCGACGGCGCGGAAATCCGCGCGGGAAGACGGCGCCAGATTCTCCCAGAGCATCCAGCCGCCGACCGCGACGATGATCCCGGTCACGCACGCCTCCAGCCCATGCAGCGTAGCCTGAACGTGGCGGTTGTTCAGCACATGCTTCAGGGCGGCCATCAGGAGCAGGATGATCACGAATGCAGGCGCGATAGAGGCAAGGGTCGCGATCACCGCGCCGAGAAATCCGCCCTGACTGCTGCCGATATAGGTCGCAAGGTTTACCATAATCGGGCCGGGTGTGCTCTCGCTGACCGCGATCATATAGGAGATCGCACTGTCATCGAGCCACCCGTAGGAGAGAACGACCTCGCGGATCAGCGGGATCGCGCCATAGGCGCCGCCGAAGGAGAACAGGCCGACCTTCAGAAAACCCCAGAACAGTTCCAGGTAGATCACTGCCCGTCACCGTCCTTTCTCTCGCGCCACGCCTTTGCGAGGCTGAGTGAAAGACTGACCGCCGCGGCTGCGCCGAGCAGAGCGATTGTGGAGACCGGCAGGGAGAAAATGCTGATGGCCAGCATCGCAGCCAAGGCGGCGCCGAACAGGATCAGCGGAAGCGGCTTCTTTTCCATTCGGAGCAGCATCCGAAGGCCGGCGCGCAGAATCAGAATCGCGACCGCGACGCGAATGCCCTTGAAGGCCTTCGCAACCAGCGGGATCTCCAAAACGCGGCCGAGGAAAAGGGAGAGCATCAAAATGATGACAAACGAGGGCAGAACGACGCCGAAGGTACTGGCCAGCGCGCCGGCAAAGCCGGCCTTCTTGTTGCCGACGAAGGTGGCGCAGTTGATGGCGACCGGGCCGGGCGTCGATTCCGCAATCACCGTGACACGGGCAAGCTCCTCCCCGGTGATCCACTCGTATTTTTCCACGCATTCGCTTTCGATCAGCGGCAGCATCGCATATCCGCCGCCGAAGGTGAACGCGCCAATCTTAAAGAACGTCCAAAAGAGCTTCAGCAGCAGTCTGGGCGGATGTTTCATGATTTTTTCCTCCTGAATACAGGAAGCGGAGCCTGTTCAGTCCGGACAGGCTCCGCAGATTACTCCTGCGCAATTTGGATCATTCACGATCCCAGTTGTGCCAGACGTTCTGCACGTCGTCATCATCTTCCATGATGTCGAGAAGCTTTTCCATGTTCTCGATGTCTTCGGGGTTTTCGAGCTTCTTGTACTCACTCGGGACCTGCTCGATCTGCGCAGATTCAAAGACATAGCCCTTCTTGGTGAGGGCATCGGCAACCGCATTGAAGTCGTCGGGCTCGGTGTAGACCGTGAAGACGTTTCCGTCGGCCTCGAAATCGGAAGCGCCGGCGTCAAGGGCGTCCATCATCACGTTGTCCTCTTCCAGCTCTTCCTCTTCATTGTCGATCACCAGAACGCCCTTCTTCGAGAAGTTCCAGGAGACGCAGCCGGAGGTGCCCATATTGCCGCCGAACTTGTCAAAGTGATGGCGGACACTGCCGGCGGTACGGTTACGGGAGTCCGTCATGGTCTCTACGATCACAGCAATGCCGCCCGGGCCGTAGCCTTCGTAAGTAATCGCTTCGTAGTTATCGCCGCTGCCGGCGCCGGCCGCACGCTCAAGCACGCGCTTGATGTTGTCGTTCGGCATATTGACAGCCTTTGCCTTCGTGATAATCGTGGCCAGGCGAGAGTTGTTGTTGGGGTCAGTCGAGCCGCCGCCTTCCTTGACCGCGACAATCATTTCCTTGGCGATCTTGGTGAACGCCGCAGCGCGCTTGGCATCCTGCGCGCCTTTCGTTTTCTGAATATTATGCCACTTGGAATGTCCGGACATTAAAAATTCATCCCTTCCGTATTACTATCTGGGTTATTTTAGCATAGCGATATGGTAATTTCAACTGTTAAATTCCGAAAAAGCAGGTTTTTCACGCAGGCCGCGCTCACAGCCAGCAGATGCAGTCGCTGTGTCCGGAGACGAGGACCTCCACCTCCGGGAAGGCCGCCGCAAGCTGCTCGCGCAGGAAGCCGCAGACCGGGTTTTCGGTCTCGAAGTGGCCGGCGTCGATCAGGTTGATGCCGTGGGTTGCCGCCTTCTGGAAGTCGTGGTAGCCCAGATCGGCGGTGACGAGGGTGTCGATCCCAGCCTCGGCAACGAAGTCGATGAAGTTGCCGCAGGCGCCGCCGCCCACCGCGACCTCATGAACGAGCTTGCCCCCGTCGGCGTAGCGAACACCGGGGCAGCCGAGCAGCTTTTTGACCCGTGCGGCAAATTCCGGCAGCGGACAAGTCCCGATAATCCCGGTGCGGATCAGATGGCAGTTGTTCTCGTCGCATTCATCCTCGAGGGTCATGATCTCATTCAGGCCAAGCTTTGCGGCCAGGATCTCATTGACCCCGTCCAGAGCCCGGTCGAGGTTCGTGTGCATGGAGATGACGGCAATCCCATTTTCCAGATAGGTCAGGGCCGTCTCGGAGTCCGGCTCATCCGTGATATGCTTCGCGGCATGGAAAATGATCGGGTGATGCGTCACGACCAGCTCACAGCCGAGCCGCTTTGCCTCTTCGGCGACAGCCTTTGTCGCGTCGAGCGAGACAAGGATCTTTGTGACGGGCTTCGTGCTCCGACCGATCAGCAGGCCGACGTTATCCCAGCCGTATCCGGCTTCCTCGGGGGCGATCTTCTGAAACAAAAAGTTGCGGATATCATTGACAGACGTCATTGTATTTGCTCCTTTTCCGATAAAGTCCTGACCTCGTCGAGCGCCGCGCGGAAATAGCCGAGTCGCGAGAGGTCGGCAGGATCGACGCTTTGGCTGATGCCCGAAACCGTCCGCTCAAGCGCGCGCAGGACGCGTGCAAGGTAGTCGGCATAGAGGGGATCGCCTTCCCGGCGCAGAGCCGGGGAGACGTACTGCTCGCCGGGGCTAAGGGCTCTCCCCTGCCCATAAATGACAGACATCACAGAATAAAGGAAACCGCCGTCCCGAATCAGGCGTTCCCGTTCGATGCGATATCCGATTTCTCCGAGCCAGCGTCGCAGGTCGTTCGCGGCAGACTGTGGTTGAAGGATCAGCGTGTAATCCGGCGACCGGAGCCATGGAGCGTCCTGCAGAATCCGGGTAATCAGATCGCCGCCCATTCCGGCAAGGACAAGAACCTGAAAGCCGCCTGGCTTGATATTATGTAAACCGTCTGACTGAATGAATTCCATCCGGTCTGCGACGCCGAAGCGGATCGCGTTGGCTTTGGCCGAGGCGAGCGGCTTTTCCCGCAGGTCGGCGGCAAGCACCCGGCTGCACCGTCCCTCACGCAGCAGACAGATCCCGAGATAGCCGTGATCGGTCCCGACGTCTGCGACGGTGTCGCAGGTGGGAACCAGGTCCGCGCAGGCGCGAAGGCGCGTTCCGATGGGGACTCTCATGCGCCTGGCCTCCGGTCGGGCTGGGAGAGCAGGCGCAGAACGCGGCTCTGCAGGATCAAAGCCAGGATCATTGTCAGCGCATCGCCGACCGGCTGGGCAAACTCCAAGCCTTTGAGTCCGAAGAGCAGCGGCAAAAGCAGCGCCAGCGGAATCATGAAGACGCCCTGCCGCGCCATCGCCAGAACTGAGGCAGGAACCATCATGCCCATCGTCTGCTGGGACATATTGGACGGGACGATGAACGCATTCAGAATCAGGGTGGCGCATTGCAGACGCAGGATCGTAACGGCCAGCTCGCGCACCTTTGCTTCTGCGTCCGGGAACATGCCGACAACCTGGGGCGTGAAAATCTCCACAAAGGCCGTGACGACGATGCACCATATGGCCACCGCCTTTACCAGGAACCAGAAGGCCTTGCGGACGCGACTGTAGAGGCCGGCGCCGTAGTTGAAGCCGCACACCGGCTGGTAGCCCTGGCCGAGGCCGATGACCACATTATTCAGGAACATCATGATTTTATTGACCAGACCGAAGGCTGCAATCAAAGTTGCCTCGCCGATGGCCGGGTCAGCGCCGCCGACCTGGCCGGCAACGCGGTTGAGGACCATCACAGCAATCGCCGCCGTGCCCTGCCGCATCAGAGACGGCAGGCCGCCCTGAACGATCAGGCCAAGATTCTCTCCGCTGATCCGGGCATGGGTGGGATGGATGCGGAGGTTGTCGCCGCGGCGGGTCCCCAGGAAGAGAATCGTGAAGCTCACCGCCTGGCTGATGGCCGTGGCCGCGGAAGCGCCCTGCACGCCCATACCGAAGACGTGGATGAACAGCGGGTCAAGGCCTACGTTCAGAACCGCGCCGCTGACGACGCCGATCATCGCGTAGAAGGCGTTGCCCTGGAAGCGGAGCTGGTTATTGATCGCAAAGGCGGAGGTCATGAAGGGCGCCGCGACAAAAATCCAACGCAGGTACTGCACTGTCGGCGCAATGAGGCCCTTGTCCTTTCTGGCCGCACAGAGGAATTTTGCGATCGGCTCTAGGAAAATCTCGCCGAGGAGCATCAGAAGCAGGCCGAGGCCGGCAGCCAGGACGAAGCCGGTGGCAGCCATTTCGTCGGCCTTTCGCGTATCCTGTTTGCCCAGGGCGCGGGATATGTAATTGGCGGCGCCCTGGCCGATGAAGAAGCCGGTTGCCTGGATCAGAGACATGATCGACAGGGAGACCGAGACCGCTGCAATGGCGTAGGTGCCCTCTTTGCCGCCGATGGAGCTGACGAAGAAGGTATCTGCCAGGTTGTAGAGCGTCGTGACCAGCATGCTGAGGATCGTCGGCACGGCAAGCTTGAGAATCAGCTTCTCAACCGGCGTCGTGGTCATACGGACATACTTTGCCTGACGCAGCTCCTCTCCGGGCTGGCTCATTTGGACTTCCCCCTCTCGAAGATTGAATGAAAAAGGGGACGCTATCTGCGTCCCCTTCCGGAACCTGAATCAGTTGTTTTGAGACTCCTCAAAGGCGTTCAGATGCTTCAGGAATTCGTCCACGTCCACGCCGTGAACCGCGCAGGCTTCCTCAACGGTCTCGCCACGGGAAGCGGGGCAGCCCAGGCAGTGCATGCCGATCGCGAAAAACAGCGGAGCAGTCTCCGGAGCGATTTCCAGAACGTCGCCGATGATGGTATCCTTTTCAATCTTTGCCATGTTTCCGGCCTCCTTTTGTCGTTTGCCGTATTATATATGCATTTGAAGGAAAAATCAAGTGTTTTATTTTGCCGCAAAGCCCTCGAAAATAATCATGTCGTCATCCTCGGCGAGACGGTTGGCGTCCTCCTGCGACCGGACGACCCAGTAGAACATCTGCGGGCGCCAGATCTTCTTGCACAGGCCGGGCGCGAGGCAGTCACGGTCTTCATACTGATAGGCAATGAAGTCCGGCTTGGTGAGGAAGTTGAACATCATGTTTCCGAGGAGGAACTGGGTCGGTTTTTTGAGCTCGTTCGGGGTATGGAAGAAGTCGCAGGAAAGCTGGCCGCGGATGATCTCGGGGCGATTCTTTTTCAGCCAGCGCAGCACGCGCGGGTCGAATGACTCGATCATGAAGTCCAGGTCCGGGTACTGCTTGAGCAGGTTCGTGACCTTTCGCGTCAGTTCCACATGGTTGTTGTTGTCGGTTTTCAGCTCGATCAGAAGCGGCGTCTTTCCGACAAAGAGCGGAAGCACCTCTTCCAGATAGGGAATCTTCTCCTTTGTACCCTCGAGGGAAAGCTGGTTGAGGACCTGCGTCGTCACCGCGCTGATCTTCGCGTTGACGCCGGTCGTGCGCTTGAGGTTTTCATCGTGCATGACGACAAGTCTGCCATCCCGGCTCAGATGGACATCGAGCTCCGCGCCGTAGCCGTTGTTCGCGGCCAGGCGGAAGGCGCGCAGAGAGTTTTCCGGGATGCCCGCTGCGATCGCGTGAAGGCCGCGGTGGGCGTAATCATAGTCGCCGAGCTTGCCGTAAAAGCCCATCTTGGGTCTCCGCTTGGTCATCATGCTCAGCAGATACAGACCGGCAAGGAGAATGCCGATCAGATCCAGAATCAGGAAAAACTTTAAGACTCCCATGTGTTAATCCTCCACGTTGAGCGCTTCGAGACCCGTTTTCGCAATCGGTTTGTTGTCTCCGTGTCTGACGAAGATCATGGTCACGAAGGCAAGGGCGACAAAGACCGCCGCATAGGGGAAGAGCGCGGTCCATGCAATGTGATCCATAAAGATGCCGCACAGCCACGGCGTGACTGCCTGCGCAGCCATGCTCGCCGTGTAGTAGAAGCCGGTGTATCGGCCGACGTCGCCGGATTTACTCATCTCGACGACCATCGGGAAGGAGTTGACGTTGATGGTCGCCCAGCCAATGCCGGCGATCGCAAAGAGCAGATACATAATCAGGATCGAGCTTCCGGCATGCATGAAATAGGCGGAGCCAAAGGCAAACAGCAGGAGCAGAACGCCGATCAGGATGGTCTTCTTGCGGCCGAGGTGAGAAGAGAGAATGCCGATCGGGATGTAGGAAATGATTGCGGCGGCCTGGGCAATGATCAGCGTCAGGTTGTAGTCCTGATTCAAGACGCGGTTGGCATAGACGGAATACTTGCTGGTCACGGCGTTATAGCCCATATACCAGAGGGCGACGGATGCCAGCAGGAAGCAGAGAGAACGGAATTCCGCCCTGCCCATGCGCTTGCCCCCGGACTTCTGCTCAGGTTCGTCCTCCGTGATGCCGAAGCGCTTGCTCTCCTCCTGCATTTCGCGGGCAAACTTCGGCTCCTTGACAAGCAGACGGAAGAGCGCCAGTGCAATCAGCATGACCGCAGAGACAATGCCGAAGAACAGCGTATAGCTCATGAAGGTGTTCGCCGTGTCGCTGGTGGCAAGCGCCATGCCGAGGCCGAGGACCAGAATACCGCCGGCGCTGCCCATCAGGTTGATAATCGCATTTGCCTTCGACCGGAGCGGCTTGATGGTCACGTCCGGCATCAGGGCAACTGCCGGACTGCGGAAGGTCGCCATCGCGATCAGGAGCAGGAACAGGATGCCGAGGAAAATAATCAGCGGAGCAGAGTTGCTCTTTGTGACGTTCCAGGTGCTGGCCTGCTGGGCAGGCGCGACAAAGTCCTTGTAATGGGGATTCGTAAAGGTCTTGCCCTCCTTGGCGCGCTCGACCATATTCTGCTCGCCCTGATCGTCAAAGGAGAGCGTGTATTCCGTGCCGTCGGGGCGGTAGAGCTTGCCGTCCTTCTTCTCGAGCTTGCTGGTGATCGAAACGAACTCGTCTTCCGTGAAGAGCTCGTCGACCCGGAATTCGCGGCCCTCCGGCGTTTTCAGCGTTTTGCCGGACTGCTCGGTATAGACGGTCTGCAGCGTCTCGGGATTGTCCAGCTTCGAGAGCTTGCCGATGCTCTTCAACTGGGCGTTGTCGGCAAAGGAAAGCGAGAAGAACAGGATCGCGGCGGCGATCGTGCCGATCAGAATGAACGGCGTCCGTTTTCCGAGCCGGCTGCGGCAGCGGTCGGAGATCGCGCCGAACAGCGGAAGCATGAACAGCGCAATCAGATTGTCCAGGACCATGACAAAACCGGATCCGGTCTGGGAAAGGCCGAACTTGTTGGTCAGGGTCAGCGGAATGATGCTGTCATAAACCTGCCAGAACGCACTGATCAGAAAAAAGGCAAAGCCGACAAAGATGGTACGTTTGTAATTCAGTTTCATAATACTCTCTCCCGACAACAATACTTCTTATTTTTATTATTATATAACACTATTTCCGAAAATGCACGTATTTTTTTTAGAATTTGACAGAATTCGTCTTCTGTATTATAATCTCTGAAAAGGCGGAGAAAAGGGGGCGATCCGGATCGAAGACGCTGCGATTCTGCAGAAGCTGGCTGCGGCGCTTCCGGCCTGGTATGCCGGCTGCGCAAGAGATCTGCCCTGGCGCAGAGATCGGGATCCGTACCATGTGTGGCTCTCGGAGATCATGCTCCAGCAGACCCGCGTGGAGGCCGTCAAGGGCTACTATACCCGATTTTTGAATGCCGTGCCGGACATTGCCTCCCTCGCCGGAAGCGACCCGGAGCTTCTGCACAAGCTTTGGGAGGGACTCGGCTACTATTCCAGAGTGCGGAATCTGCAGGCTGCTGCCAAAGAGATCCTGCAGCTTTACGGCGGCGAATTCCCGCGGACATACCGGGAGGTGCGCGCGCTCAAGGGCATCGGCGACTATACCGCCGGGGCAATCTGCTCGATCTGCTTTGATCTTCCCACCCCGGCCGTGGACGGAAATGTTCTGCGGGTGCTCAGTCGTATGCGCGAGGATCCGCGATGCACGGACGATCTGGCCGTTCGGCGGTCCGTCCGGGACGAGCTGGCAGCCGTCTATCCGGAAAGTGGAGCGGGGACGCTCACCCCGGCCCTGATGGAGCTTGGGGCGACGGTCTGCGTTCCGAACGGCGCGCCGCACTGCGGCCGTTGCCCGATGCGGGACGTGTGCAGGGCAGCGCGGAACGGCAGCTGGCAGCACTTCCCTGTCCGCGCGGAAAAGCGGCAGCGGCGGGAAGCGCTTCTGACTGTATTTGTCCTCGACTGCGGCGGGAACTACGCGATCTGCAAACGCAAAAGCAGCGGACTGCTCGCCGGGCTATGGGAGTTCCCCAACGTGCCGGGGCATCTGGACGCACAGCAGGCGCTGGATCTGGCCGCAGCCTGGGGCGCAAGGCCGCGGGAGCTGGTAAAGCAGCTGGAGCGGACGCACATCTTTACGCACATCGTTTGGAAAATGCGATGCTATTATCTGAGCTGCGCGGAAATGCCCGACAAGTTTACCTGGGCGGACCGCAGCGCGCTGGACGGAAAATATGCCCTGCCGACTGCATTTCGGATGTTCCGCGAGGAGCTTCCGCAGACAGGCATGGATTTGGATTCATTCACATAAAATACTCTGACAAGGGGGAAACACAAATGGCAAGAAACGATTATAGCGAAGACGAGATCATTCACCTCGATTTTGACGACGGCGAAGGCTTCGACTGCGGCATCATCGGCGTTTTCGCCGTAGAGGGTCAGGACTACATCGCCCTGGAAGCCCTCGACGGAAGCGACGACGTGTATCTCTACGGCTACCGTGAGAACGGCGACGACTTTGATCTGATCGACATTGAGGACCAGGAGACCTTCGACAAGGTCGCCGAGGAATTCGACAGTTTGATGGACGAGCCGCTCTGAGCAGCGCGACGATCTCCATGCAAAACGCCGGCCGGCTGTAAAACCGGTCGGCGTTCTGTCTGAATGACAGGCGGTACGAAAGAAAAGGATGAACGGCTCCCTGCCAGGTCCGGCAGGGAGCCGTTTTTGAAACTTTGCAATCAGATCGGATCAAATGGGAGGGTCGGTGGGGTTTGTCGGATCCGTCGGGTCAATTGGTTCCGTCGGATCGGTCGGATCCGTCGGGTCAATTGGTTCCGTCGGATCGGTCGGATCCGTCGAATCGGTGGGTTCGACCGGGCCGGTCGGATCCGTGGGATCAGTCGGTTCGATGGGATCCGTCGGATCGGTGGGTTCGGGCGGGTCAATCGGCTCCGGATCCGGGGCGTGATAATTTCGGGCGCGGTACAGGAAGGTCACGACCTGAACGCGGCTGCAGGTCACAGCCGGGCTGAAGGTTGTCTCAGACGTTCCCATGGTGATCTCATTCCCGACGGCCCACAGGACAGCGTCGTAGAACCAGTCGTCCGGTTCGACGTCGGTAAAGGGATTCTCCGAATCCGCTGCTGCAGCGCTGCCCTTGGCACGCCAGAGGAAGGTTACGACCTGGGCGCGCGTGCATGCCTGCAGGGGGCCGAAGCTCGTTGCGCTGACGCCGTATGTGACGCCGTTCTCCACAGCCCAGAGGACCGCACGGTAGAAATAGTCGTCTTCCGCTACGTCGGTGAACGGGTTCTCAAGCGATTCCGGCTCCGGACATCCGGAGGCACGCCAGAGGAAGGTCACGACCTGGGCGCGGGTGCAGGTGCTCTCCGGCATAAAACGGTTCGGCAGCGCACCGCTCGTCACGCCGCTGAAGACGGCCCAGTCGATCGCCGCGTGCGCCCAGTTGCCGGGCTTCGGCGCATCGGTGAAGATCTCACAGGCGCAGAGTTCCGCTTCCTTCTCCTTCCGGCAGACCGAACAAGCATATTTTGCGGTGCCGTGCTCGTCCTCGGCGGACGGCGTCAGGATCTCCGTGACAACCCAGTGATGGTCGTCTGTGACCGGGACGGTTTCGGTTTTCTGCGCACCGCACCTTCCGCACTGATAGACTCTTGTGCCGGTCTCGGCACAGGTCGGCTGTACGCTGATCCACGACTTGCTCCAGTTGTGGCCGAGCGGCGGCTTGGTCTCCGTTTTCGTGGAGCCGCAGACGACGCAGGTGAAAAGACGGATCTCCTTCTGCGTGCAGGTCTGCTTCTGCTTGACGACGCCGCTGTCGTAGAGGTGGTAGACGTGGCGGGTGAATTTGGTGAAGCCCATATCCTTCAGGCGGTAATTTCCGCCCCAGATCACGGTACCGGTAAACTCGATCAGCTCCGGCAGGAGCTGGTTGAAGGTCGCCTGGAGCTCCGCTTTTTTCGCAGTGTTGCCGCTGTAGGCAGAGAAGCTCAGGACCTGTCCGGTATAGCTTGACGGATAGACCTGCGTCGTTCCCTTGCCGACGTTTGGATAGTTGATGTAGGCGGTAAAGGGCGTGCTCATGGACGATTTCAGTTCCATGACCACAGTCAG
This sequence comes from Oscillospiraceae bacterium, assembly GCA_017425545.1. Classification (GTDB taxonomy): domain Bacteria; phylum Bacillota; class Clostridia; order Oscillospirales; family Oscillospiraceae; genus JAFRPC01. The sequence goes on from JAFPFL010000052.1 coordinate 33,026, forward strand.
ATTCGGTTCGGAAAGCTGGACGTCCACCCGGCCGCTGGATTCATAATAGACTGCCTTCCAGGAAACCTGCCTGTCATCGTCGAGGTAGATGACGGTGGTATAGGTTTTGGCAGACGTATTGTGCGTGCCGGACATTGCCTTCGCTTTCAAATACGCGAAGACATCCTTCGGCGCGGCGGCGCTTGCCGGGATCGAACTGATTCCGACAAGCAGTGCGACGGCCAGCAGCAGAGAAAGGATTCGTTTTTTCATGACTGCCTCCCGGATTCCGCATGCAATGGGGCGACGCCGGGCAATGCAACAATTGCAAGCTCTGCGTTTCGGCGGTATTTCAGCATTCCGGCCAGCGTCAGCATGCAAACACTGACTCCGGCTTCACACATCTTTCTTGTCTGTATGATACCAGATAACCGCTTGGAATGCAAGGCCTTTTATGCGTTGTTCCAGTTATGGAAAAGGCTGTCGTCAGGAGACGACAGCCTTGCGCAGGCGCTTGAGCGCGGACTTCTCCAGACGCGACACCTGCGCCTGGGAGATGCCGATCACATTGGCAACCTCCATCTGTGTTTTTCCGTCGTAATAGCGCATGGTCAGGATGTTTCTCTCCCGATTTCCGAGCGACGTCATCGCGTCGTGGAGGGTCAACTCCTCGATCCATCGCTCGTCGGTGTTCTTCGGGTCGCGGATCTGATCCATGACCGTCAGCGGATCCCCGGCGTCGTTGTGGACCGGATCGTAGAGCGAGATCGGTGTAGAGATCGCGTCCATGGCCTCCGAAACGGCGGAGAGCGGAACGTCCATCTCCTTGGAGATCTCTTCGAGCGTCGCGTCCCTGCCGAGCCTGACCTGCAGTCGCTCCTTGCACTGCAGGATCTGATAGGCAAGGTCGCGGATGGAGCGGCTGACGCGAAGCGGAGAAGAATCCCGCAGGTATCTGCGGATCTCTCCGATGATCATTGGAACGCCGTAGGTTGAAAACTTGACGTCCAGATCCGGATTAAAATTCTGGATTGCCTTGAGCAGGCCGATACAGCCGACCTGAAACAGATCGTCCGGGTTTTCGCCCCTGCCCATAAAGCGCTGAATTACGGAGAGGACGAGGCGGAGATTGCCCTCGATCAGCTTTTCCCGGGCAGCCTTGTCCCCTGCCTTGCATTTTCGGAGCAGTTCCTCCGATTCGCCGGGCTTCAGCGTTCGCAGACGCGACGTGTTCACCCCGCAGATTTCCACTTTTCCCTGCATAATGCCTCCGAGAAATCGTTCTGCAGGTAGTATTTCCCGGTTTTGGCTTTTCATGCGGGGCGTGCAGGAGGCAAGGCGAAATTGCGCAGGTCAGGTGCGGGCGGCTTGAAACGCAGTTGGACTGATCTCGACGTTCGGTCCGTGAATGAGTTCTGTCAAGCTGCTGCATCCGGCGAATGCGCCGTTCAGGATTCTTTTCATTCCGCTGCCGCAGACAACTTTTTGTAAATATACGCAGCCTTCACAGGCGAAGGGCGGGAGCGTGGTCAACCGATCCGGAAGGATCAGCTCCTCTAAGCCGGAGCGGACAAAGCTTCTGCCCCACAGATGCTCCAGGCTGGACGGAAGGCGGATCCGGCGCAGCTGACTGCAGCCGTCGAACAGGAACTCTCCCATCTCGGTTACCGTATCCGGAATGTGCACGGAGACAATCTCGGAATGGCCGCTGAAGAGGCCGTCTGCGAGGATGCAGACAGGCATACCCCAAAAGGAATCCGGTATTCTGACTTCCGCCTCGTCTCCACGGTATCCGGTCACGCAGATCGATGCGCTGTCAAACTGCTGAAAGGTAAAATCCTGCATTCCATACATCCTTTCCGATCAGCCGCCGTCCTGTCAGGACGCCTGCTCATTTTTCACCTTTTGAACCGGACCGTGCAGGCAGAAGCAGAGGCTCATCACGGCCGCAATGCCCCAGCCGATGGGCCAGGCGCTCCAGATGCCGACGGAGCCAAGCGACGTTTTGGACAGAACGATGGCCAGAACAACACGCAGGATCAGGTCGACAAAGGTCGCAATCATGAACTGCTTCATGATCCTTGCGCCGCGCAGGACGCCGTCCGCTGCCAGCTTGACCGAAACGACCAGATAGAACGGTGCGAGGATTCGAAGGAATACCACACCGGTGCGAACAGCTGTCTCCGTCGGCTGGTCAATGAAGAAGCGCACGAGGGATTCGCCGAAGAAGAAGAACGGAATGCCGAAGACCAGGCTCAGCGTCCAGAGGATCTTGAGGCCGGCGATAAAGCCCTCCCGCACCCGGGATTTTTTCCCGGCTCCGAGATTCTGCGCGGTATAGTTGGAGATTCCGTTGCAGAGCGTGGTGAAGGACGTAATGACCATATTATTGAGCTTCACGCCGGCGGCATAGCCCGCGATCACGCCGGAGCCGAAGCCGTTGATGACCCGCTGGATCACGATGTTCCCCACGGAAATAAAGCTCTGCTGAATCACGCTCGGAACGGCGATGCGCATGAACATTTTGAAGATCCGGCGGTCAAACCGGTCCGGCTTTTCAGTCGTCTTCATGCCGCGCAGGCGGCGCAGAACGGCCCACAGCGCAAGTATACAGCTGATTCCCTGGCAGAGGAAGGTCGCCCAGGCGACGCCGGCGACTTTCATGTGGAACACTGCCACGAAAAGCACGTCCACCGCCACATTCGCCAGTGAGGAAAAGGCCAGGAAGCGGAACGGCGTTCTGGAATCGCCAAGGGCGGAGAAGACGCCGGTGGAGAGATTATAGAAAAAAACGAAGGGCAGGCCAAGCGCATAGATCCGGAGATAGAGCAGAGAGTCCGCCATCAGCTCTTCGGGTGTGTGAATGATGCGGAGCAGCAGGCCGCCCCCAAGCAGTCCCGCTCCCATCAGAAGCAGGCAGATCGCGCCGCTTGCGATCATCGCAGTGTTCACCGTGGTCTTGACGTTTTTGAGATTGCCGGCGCCGAAGAACGTGGATACCACAACCGAGCATCCAATGTTGCAGCCAAAGGCAAAGGCAATGAAGATCAGCGTGATCTCATAGCTGTTGCCCACCGCGGCCAGGGCGTTTTCCCCGATCAGCTTTCCGGCGACCAGAGAATCCGCGATATTATAGAGTTGTTGAAACAGAACGCTTCCAAATAGAGGCAGGCAGAACCGCCAAAGGACCCGTTCCGCTTTTCCGACTGTCAGATCGTGATTCATGTTTCGATCCCTCGTTAACTCTGTTTTGCGTCGCGTATTCTAACACATTGCCCGGGAAAAGTAAAGTTGAATCTTCTCTGCCTGACGGGTCGTGTTACCGGTCTTCGCATCTGCTTTGCCGTTGACAGTCCGCGCTTCTTTTGGTAAAATAAAAGAAAAAGGACCGGAGGAGATCACCGTGAAAATGATTACGCTCGGCAAAACCGGCATCACAGTTCCCCAGAACGCATTTGGCTGCCTGCCCATCCAGAGAGTCAGTCAGGAGACCGCCGTCTCTCTGCTGCGGCAGGCATACGAGGGCGGCATGCGCTTCTTCGACACCGCCCGCGCCTATTCCGACAGCGAAACGAAGGTCGGCGCAGCCTTTGAAGGCATGCGCGAGAAGGTCTATATTGCCTCCAAGACCCAGGCCAAGACGCCGGAGGCATTCTGGCAGGACCTGGAGGCCAGCCTGCGCGAGCTTCGCACAGACTATATCGACCTCTACCAGTTCCACTGCGTCAAGCAGTGCTGGCGGCCCGGCGACGGCAGCGGCATGTACGAGGCCATGCTGGAGGCCAAGGCGCAGGGCAAGATCCGCCACATCGGCGTCACCGCGCATCTGGTTGGCGTGGCGGAAGAGCTGATTGCTTCAGGCCTCTATGAGACTCTGCAGTTCCCCCTGTCCTATCTCTCGAGCGCGCGGGACATCGCACTTGTACGCGCATGTGAGGAAAAGAACATGGGCTTTATTGCGATGAAAGGCCTGGCCGGCGGCCTGCTGAACAACGCCGCGGCCTGCATGGCCTTCATGCTGCAGCATCAGGCGCTTCCTATCTGGGGCATCCAGCGGGAGGAAGAGCTGCGGCAGTGGCTGGCTTTCTTTGAAAAAGAGCCTGAGATGACTCCGGAGCTCAAAGCTCTGATCGAGGCCGACAGGATCTCGCTGTCCGGCGACTTCTGCCGCGGCTGCGGCTACTGCATGCCCTGCACCATGGGCATTACAATCAACCAGTGCGCGCGTATGTCCCAGATGGTCCGCCGCGCCCCCTCCCAGGTCTGGCTGAACGAGCACTGGCAGGCGGAGATGGAAAAGATCGACGACTGCATCGACTGCGGGCTATGCATGACCCGCTGCCCCTACGGTCTGGAGATTCCCAAGCTGCTGCGAAAGAATCTGGCCGACTACCGGGGCATTCTGGACGGCAGCGTGAAGCTGTGAACTTGAGGAGGGTGCTATGGAAGAACATACGCACAGCCATGTGGACGAAAACGGGAATGTCGTGACCCACACGCACGAAACGGAGACCGTCCACGGGCACTACCACGATCCGGCGGAGAAAAAGCGTCAGCTCAACCGCCTGGCAAAAGCCGTCGGCCATCTGAAGCACGTACAGGGCATGATTGAAAACGACGTGGACTGCGCCGAGGTGCTCACCCAGCTCTCGGCAGTGAACGCGGCGCTGAAGAACCTCGGCAAGGAGATCATCCGCGAGCACATGACCCACTGCGTTTCCCACGCCATCGAGGATGGCAACCTGGAACTGGTGGAGGAATTCCAGAAGGCCGTGGAGAAGTTTATCTGAACCAGCCCGCGGGAGCGAGATCCCGTCTGCACGGGAGCTCTACCCTTCCGGAGAAGGATCAAAGAGATAACCCAAACATGAAAGCATTTCTGAATAAAGCATTGCTTCTGATCATCATCGTTTCAGGCGTTGTTGTAATGGCAACTGCAACACTCGGCATTTTAGCAGAGATTTTCGGCCCTCCGATTATTGAAAAGCTGCTGATTCAACTGGGAATCCCGTTGAATTATGACCGTTTCTTACTCGTTGCATATATCAGCACAGCGGTGTTATTTGTCACTTATTTCGTACGAGAAAAGCTATTTGGTGCGTAGAGATCAGAATTAGGTCCAGCTGTTTTGATCACCGGCTGCGACGCAGGAGGGCGCCGGGACTGTACATTTTCAGCTGTCTCCTGATTTCAATTATCAATTCGCGTAAACATCCCCCCCGGGGGCTTGCGGACGCCTGTCCGTGTCGGTATAATGTTCCCAGAAACCCGAAAAGGGTACAGAAACCGGCAAAGGAGGCGTCCGCTTTGCATATTCCTGAGAATTATCTCTCGCCCGTGAGCTGCGCCGTTATGGGAGCAGCCATGATCCCCGTGTGGATTCATGCGGTGAGGAAAACCAACAAGGAGATGCCGAAGGAGAAGATCCCCCTGCTTGGCGCAGGCGCAGCTTTTTCTTTCCTGGCCATGATGTTCAACGTCCCCCTGGTGGGCGGTACCACCGGCCACGCTGTGGGCGGCACGCTGATTGCCCTGCTGTTCGGTCCCAATGCTGCCTGTCTGGCGGTCTCGGTGGCCCTGCTTTTGCAGGCATTGATTTTCGGCGACGGCGGCATTCTGGCATTCGGCGCCAACTGCTTCAATATGGCTTTCATTCTGCCTTACGTGGGCTATGGCGTCTACCGGCTGATCAAGGGCAGGGGCCAGGCAGGCAATGCCCGGACTTATCTTGCCGCAGCGATCGGCGCATACGTCGGTATCAACGCGGCGGCCCTCTGCTGCTCCATTGAATTCGGCCTGCAGCCGATGCTCTTCAAGGATGCGGCAGGCAACGCGCTCTACTGCCCCTATGATCTCAGCATTGCGATCCCCGCCATGATGATTCCCCACCTGGCCGTGGCCGGCGTGGTGGAGGCGGTGTTCACCGTTGCCGTCTACGCCCTGGTACGGAAGACCTCGCCCGATCTGACCTATGAGCGCATCCGCTCCGACGAGCCGGAGGACGGAAAGAAGAACCGTCTGCCGATCTTTGCCCTGATCGCGGTGCTGATCGCCGCCTGCCCGCTCGGCCTGCTGGCTGCAGGCACTGCCTGGGGCGAATGGGGCGCCGACGAGATTGCGGAGGTCATCACAAAGGGCAAGACCCTGGGGTATACGCCGGCCGGTCTGGAAAAAGGCTGGTCTCTGAACGTTCCGATGCCTGACTATGCGCTGGAAGGCATGAATGAAGTCGTTGCCTACATTCTCTCCGCCATCATCGGCGTGGCGCTGCTGGTCATCCTCTTCAAGCTGCTGTCCCTTGCCATGAAGGGACGCAGGAAGGCAGCATGATCCCCGCCTGGCTGAAAACCGAAGAACGTATTGCGCCGCCCCGGGATGGCGGCGCATTTGCGCTGCGCAGCATCAAAAGTCTGGGCGGCGTCATGGCGCGGCTGCGGGTCCAGAGAGGCCGAAACGGGCGGCTGCGGATCCCGCCGCTGGTCAAGCTCCTCCTGCTTCTGGCCCTGATCGTGACCCTCTCGCTTGCAAGACACCTCCTGCTTCTGCTGGCGATTGCGGCTCTGATCCTCGGTTATGCCGCGACACTGCCGCCCCGCGATCTGGTCTCAATTCTGCGGCCTGCAGCTGGTGCCGCGCTGCTCGCTCTGCTGCTCTTTCTGCCTGCGATGCTGATGCATCCTGCGGGTCGGATGAACAATCTGATCGTGGTTGGAAAGATTTTTCTCAGCGTCATTGCCGTGAACTGCTTCAACCGCCGCACCCAGTGGAATGAGCTGACCCGCGCCCTGCGCCGTCTGCACATCCCCGGCGTTTTCATTTTCGTCCTGGACCTGACGCTGAAGTATATTGTTCTGCTCGGCGGCCTGATTGTCGATTTGCTGACGGCGCGCGAGCTCCGTGCCGTCGGACGTGACCGAAAGAAGTACCGTTCTGTCGGCGGCGTTTTGGGCGTCACTTTCCTCCGTTCCACCGAGCTCAGCCGGGAGACCTGGGAGGCCATGTGCTGCCGGGGCTTCACCGACGATTACAAGGGCCTTTGATTTTGTTTGAAAGGAAACGCATAATGCCGCTGATCGAACTGGAAAACATCCGCTTTGCCTATTCACCCGAAGAACAGCCGGTTCTCCGGGGACTCTCCATGTCCGTGGAGGCAGGCGCATGCGTGGCCCTGCGGGGTGACAACGGGGCGGGAAAAACTACGCTCTTCCGCATCCTCAACGGTCTTTCTTTCCCCCAGAGCGGGCGCTATCTTTTCGACGACACGGAAATCACCCATGGGCTGCTGAAAAAGCAGAGGGAGGCAAAGCGGTTCCATCAGCGGATGGGCTACCTCTTTCAAAACCCGGACGTCATGCTCTTTAACGCCACGGTTCGGGATGAGATCGGCTTCGGACCAAGGCAGCTTGGTTTGCCTGCGGCAGAGGCGGAGGCAAGGATTCGGGACTGTATGGCGCTCTTTGAGCTGGAACTCTTAGCTGACAAGGCGCCATACCACCTCAGCGGGGGTCAGAAAAAGCAGGTCGCCTTTGCGGCCGTTCTGGCTCTGAATCCGGAGGTGCTGATCCTCGATGAGCCTCTGGCTGGTCTGGACCGAAAAACCCGCGAGCGGCTGCTGGCGCTGCTTGCAGAGCTGCGGGCAGCTGGAAAAACGCTCCTGATCGCGACCCACGATGACGCGCTTTGTCAAAGTCTTAACGCGCAGATTCTCACCTTGGAGGACGGGCAGATCAGAGAATGAAACCGGAAGTCGGCTTTTGGTAAAAAGGATTCGGCGCACAGAGAAGACCCGCAGCGAATTGCTGCGGGTCTTCTCTGCATATTGCAGGGAAACAAAGATGCTGGCGTCAAAAGGCTTTTTGTTTGAGATCTGCCGACTGCTTTTTCTGGCAAAACTATAGGATCAGCCCCGGAGCGTCATGCCCGCCTGCAGGAAACGGAACATGCGGACGGCGGCCTGATTGTAGAGCTCCTCGGCCCGGTCAATGGCCTCCTCCAGCGGCATTGGCGCATCTACGGTGGTCATCAGCGAGGCGATGCCATGCTCATAGATCTGTTCCGCACCGCGGCCAAGCGAGCCTGAGAGCCCGACTGCCAGAACGCCGGCCTTTTTGGCTCGTTCCCCCACGCCCTGCATGACCTTTCCGAAGCAGCTCTGCCAATCAGTGCAGCCCTCGCCGGTAACGACCACGTCGACGCCCTCGAGACGGCGGTCAAAGTCGATCAGGTCCAGCACCGTCTCTATGCCGGATTTCATTTCGCCGCCCAAGAAAACGGTCAGGGCGGCGCCAAGGCCGCCCGCCGCGCCCGCTCCGGGAATGGCGTCAGGGTCGACTTTGAACTGCCTGCGGATCACGTCGCGATAGTTGACCATGCCGGCCTCCAGCCGCGTCTGGATCTCAGGCGTCGCGCCTTTCTGGGCGCCGAAGGTCCAGGTGGCTCCGTTTTCGCCGCAGAGGGGGTTGGTCACGTCGCACATGACCGTGATCCTGGCAGAGGAAATGCGGCGATCCAGATTCGCGGCGTCGATCGCGGCGACCCGCTCCAGATCCTCTCCCCTGCCGGTCAATTCGCGGCCGTCCCGGTCCAGAAAGCGCATGCCCAGAGCGCGGGCACAGCCCATGCCGCCGTCATTCGTAGCGCTGCCGCCGATAGCAACGGAAATGTCAATGAAGCCCTGATCAAGGGCATGCCGAATCAACTCGCCGGTGCCGAAGCTTGTGGTATAGAGCGGATTTCGCTTCTCTACGGGCACCATGGGCAGGCCGGAGGCAGCCGCCATCTCAATGACGGCGCGGCGTTCGCTCAGCTTGCCGTAACGGGCTTTTGTTTTCTCCATCAGAGGGCCGTGGACCTCGGTCTCGATCCACTGACCGTTCTGCGCCATGACGACAGCCTCCAGGGTCCCTTCGCCGCCGTCTGCAACCGGGACGCCGGCGTACTCGATCTCGCCGAATACGGACTTTGCCGCCCTGGCCAGCAGCGCAATGGTCTGCCGGCTGGACAGCGAGCCCTTGAAAGAATCGGACGCAAACAGGAATTTCATAAGGCTCCCGCTCCTTTTTTTGATTGCTTCTTATGGTCATGCCGAAACTTGCCGCGCTGCGGCGTCGGCGTCGCTTCGGGTACGGAAGGCCGCTGGCGAACAAGATTGCTCAAATCGCTTGTTTGTACAGGATTCAGTCAGGCGCGTTTCACAGCAACTTTTCCGCCCACTCCGCTTCCCGGAAGCCGGTCAGGACAAAATCGCTGCCGACCAGAAGCGGGCGCTTGACGAGCATGCCGTCAGAGGCGAGGAGGCGGAACTGCTCCTCCTCCGGCATGGCTGGCAGCTTGGAGGAGAGCTCCTTCTGCCGGTACTGGATCCCGCTGGTATTGAAAAAGCGCTTGAGCGGCAGACCGCTCCTGGCGTGGTATTCGCGCAGGGTGCGCTCATCTGGATGATCCTGCTTAATGTCGATCACCTCATGAGCGATTCCGTGATCGTCCAACCACTGCAAAGCCTTCTTGCAGGTGGAACATTTGGCGTAGCAATAAACTTTCAGCATGGCTTTTTCTCCTTTTCTTTCAAGCCCTCTCGTACTCATTGCTTCAATCGCGTGTCTGTGACAGGCCAGCCTTTGCCCGCAATGGGGGGATTTACAGAATCTGCTTCTGAGATTTTTTCCCAGGTTATGACAATTGATCTATGATTCGGGCTGCGAGCTCAAAGGCGAGGAACATGATCCGGCTCTTGTCGTCCAGCCTCACTTCTCCGGAAAGGCTTCTTGGATCCCAGGACGCATGGTCCAGATTATCCCCCGCATAGAAGAACTGGAAGAATTCAGTTCCCCGGAAATCGCACAGCGCCTGCATCCCGGCGCATTCCATCTCGACGACGATGGCGCCCTGGGCTTTCCTTCGCGCAACCTTCTCCCGCGTTTCCCTGTAGGCCGCATCCGTCGTCCAGGTGATCCCTTCCACATAGGGATAGCCAGCGTCCGCCAGCACCGCCTTGAACAAGTCTCTGTATTGGTGATTCACTTCGATCTGATCGGCGGGCAGCGCATAATGGTAGCTTGTGCCTTCGTCGCGGATGGCCGCGGTCGGAATGACAATGCCGCAGTCTTCAATGCGTTTATCCAGAACGCCGCAGTTTCCAAAAAGAATCAGACGCTTGCTGCCGATCGCGATGAGATCCTCGTACATGCCGACGCACGCCGGCTCGCCGACATAGGACTGAAAGACGGCGATCCGCTTGCCTTGATATGAGATCTCATACACGGGGCTGACGCCCGTGGCAATGTGCAGCTCCGCGATCTGTTTCGGGGAAAAGAGGGAAAGCACCTTTTCGAACAAATGCCGGGAAAAGCAGGAAACTGTCACTTCCGGAAAACGGTCGACTTTCGAAACAACCATCTCCGGATTGATCACGGCGTTTTTGCAGGGGTCAAATTCTTCAAGAATCATATGCATCGCTCCTGATCCTTCTGACGTTTTATGACAGCGTCAGGGAGTTCACCTGTTGGCATAATGCGCACTCTATGTAATTGATTATACGGGGAAATGCGGCAGATGTCAATGATCTCCGGCTGAGGCTGCAAGGGAAGCAAAGCTGCAGCACCAAAAGCAGACGCCCCTTGGAGGGCGTCTCCTTTTTGGTTCGAGTGTTCATAACGGATCTGATCGATGCCGGAAAAACGTGGGCCCCATCGAAGCGTGCTTCGATGGGGAAAAGAAGGAGCAGCGGAGTACAGTCGAAGAAAAAGCAGCCGCAATCAGCGACTGCTATTTCTGAGCCGTACGGAGCTTATAAACAGGGCTCGCACCGGAGCCCTGCGTCAGCGGGTCCGGTGGAGAAAAGGAAGGAGGACGCAGCGTATGTGCAGTTTTCGCGGCTCTTACGGAAACCGCGGAAACGGAATGAAGCTGCGTCCTTCTGACGTGGTGCCGGTGGCGGGGGTCGAACCCGCACGGTATCGCTACCACGGGATTTTGAGTCCCGCACGTCTGCCAATTCCATCACACCGGCAAATATGAAGCTTTGCGTCTGAGGGCGGTACGATTGCAGTACTGATGCCGAAGACGGTGCTATTGTAGTACAGCTTCCGCAAAAATGCAAGCATTTTTTGCGGAAGCCGCAGATTCCTCTATGAGTCGGGCGCAATCAAACCGCGCGCATCCCTGCCTCGGCTTTCGCGCAAGCGGCGATGCACAAATTGGGTCCGTCAGCGTCGGATTCTATTGTTTCCGGAGTCAGGAAATGCCGGCGAACTTTTCCGTCAGATAGTCGTGGACCTGGGCGGGCATTAGGCCAAGCGGGCCGGCAAGCTCGTCAAACAGCAGCCGCTGGGCTTCCCGCAGATAGGTCTCGTCTGTCACATGGAGTGCCTTTCCGATCTTCTGTCTTCTGATTTTATGCTCCTGCAGCGTCTTGATCAGCACGACAAGATCGCGGCATTGATTGGACCGAAGCAGAGCGTCGAAGCTCTCCTTGCGGAGCTGGCTGTCCTCCTGCCAAGCGGTCTCCACGCTCGGCATTTCGTTGATCAGCGCATCGACCTCTTCCCTGGTCAGGACCGGCCGCATCTTCGACGTCAACGCCTCATTATCCACCGGAACATAAATCAACGAAGCGTTCTGATACACTGGCTTTAATACATAGTAGCGCTCGCGCGTCCTGCCGAATCGCATGGTGGTAATATCCTGGACAGTGCAAACACCGCTGCCGCCGTAACGGACTGTTTCATTGACGCTGTACATGTGGCGCTCCTTTCACGCTTCGTTCTAATTATCCATTTTTACATATTTATTATATCACAGCTGCTCAGAAAAAGAAAGCACATATTTCGTGTTTTTTGAAAAAAAGTCTTGTACTTCCACATGGAATCCTGTAGAATAGTTGAGAATACCTTTGCAAAGGACTGACGCATTATGCAATGGCTGGAACTCACTGTTGATACCGCCTCCCAGGGCATTGAGCTGCTGGAGGCAGAATTGACCATTAACGGCTTTGACTCCTTCATCATCGACGACGAGCAGGATTTCCACAGCTTCCTTGAGAACAACCGGGATTACTGGGACATCGTCGACGAATCGCTTGAAAAAAGCATGGACGGCGTTTCCCGGATCCGTCTCTATCTCACAGACGGCGCCGACGCGCCCGAGGAGGTCGCACGGCTGCGCGCACTGCTGGCCGGGCTGCCCGCCGCCTTCCCTGACGCGAAGCTCGGAACGCTGCAGCTCTCGTTCGCAAACGTGAAGGATGAGGACTGGGAGAACAACTGGAAACAGTATTATCAGCCGATTTCGATCGGGAAAAAGCTGATCGTTGTGCCGCAATGGATGAAGCCCGACACGGAAGGCCGCATTCCGGTCCTGCTCGATCCGGGCATGATCTTCGGGACCGGCGCGCACGCCTCCACGCAGATGTGCATGCTTCGTCTGGAGGAGCATATCCGCGGCGGCGAGCAGGTGCTCGATCTGGGAAGCGGCAGCGGAATCCTCTCGATCACCGCGCTGCTTCTCGGCGCTGCGCACGCCACTGGCGTGGACGTGGATCCCAAGGCCGAGGACATCGCCCGCGAAAATGCCGCGATCAACGGTCTCGACAACGATCGCTTCACGGCGGTCACCGGAAACGTGGTGACCGGGCAGGAAGCGCTTGCGGATCTCTTTTCCAGGACTTACGATGTGATCTGCATGAATATCTTCGCGGACGTGATTATTCCGATGGCTGCTGTGCTGCCGCGCTTCATGAAGCAGAATACGCTCGTGATCTGCTCGGGCGTGCTGGAGACCCGCTATGACGAGGTCCGGCAGGCAATCGAGGCGGCCGGTCTGCGTATCACAAGTCTGCAGGCCATGAACGATTGGTGCTGCTTTACTGCCGTAAAGGGGGAATAACCTTTGCGCTCCATCTCCTACCGCACAAAGCAGCGGCTCGCGAAAACGCTGCGGATCCTCCTGATCCTTCTGGCATTTCTGGTCCTGTTTGTGATCCTGGCGGTCATCTATCTCGGGCGGTACGTGGTCTACACCCCGGACGGCGCACACCTGGACTTCGGGCGGAACACTGCGCTGGGCACGATGCCGCCCGCCGCAGAGGAAGGCGGCATGCCGCCGATTGAGAGCATCCGGATCGATTACGCCGACCCAAACACGAGTTCTCAAACCGCTGAGCTTTTATCCGGATACTACATTGATCAGGAAATGCTTGCTGACCCGGACGCCGTTCTGCAGGCGATCCGCGAGCTGGACGCTCCCTGCACCGTTATGATCGATCTTAAGGCAAAGGACGGCTCGTTCTTCTATTCAACCGGGATCGAAGGCGCAAAGCTGGCAGAGAACAAGGTCAGCCAGGTCGACAAGATCATTTCCACGCTGAAAAACCGGGGCTTTACGATGATCGCCCGGGTGGAATCCTTCCAGGACTCCGCGTTTGCGCTTGAGCATCTGAACTGCGGGCTTTCGATTCAGGGCGGTGCGCTCTGGGTCGGCAACGGCTCCTACTGGCTCGATCCGGCAAACGAAACGGTTATTTCCTACCTCAAACAGATCGCCCGCGATCTGGCCGGGAAAGGCTTCAAGGAAATCGTCTTCGACCACTTCTATTTCCCGGAGAGCAACTACATCGTCTACGATTTTGAGAAGACCCGCGCGCAACTGATTGCAAACACCGCCACAGAGCTTCTGAATTTCTTTGCGAGCTCCAATATTACGATCTCGTTCGGAAATCTTCAGACGCCGATCACGCTGAACGACGCTTCTCACATCTTCATCGACGGCGCGACAGGCTCCAACCTCAGCGCGATCGTCCACGATTATTCCGGCCTTGACGACACTTCCGTCCGTCTTGTGTTCCTGACCGGCTCCAAAGACAACCGGTTCGACGGCTATCAGATCCTGCGGCCGCTGCTTGCAAAGCTTGCAGGTTGATCCCGCTTGTCAGAAATCCCCGCTCTGCCAAGACAGAGCGGGGATATGTATTCCTTGCGGGAAAACAGCCGCAATTATTTCCGCGCGCAGTCTTGATTCCGCGGAAGATTCCGGTATAATATAAGATGGATGATTAGAGGCGGATGCCTGAAGGGAGGGGTGCAGATGTCAGACGTCTGGAAAGGCTGGGACCGAAAGCCGAAGGTTTACGAGGACCAGGCGATCCCGCCGCGGAAGGAACCGCTTCCCATCCGTGAGCAGGTTTCGGCTGCGATTTCTGCCCTGTTTCGCACTCCCGATCTGCAGTTCTGGGATCCTTTCCGCTCCAGGGCAGAGCGCTTCCGTCAGGACGCGGAGCGCTTTGTCAACCGGGAGAGCAAAGCTTTTTACATCGGCGATTTTCGCACCTACTATACGACCTACCGCGATCTGCCGAAGGATGTGCTGGAGGGTTACTTCGGATGGCGCACCAGACTTCGAAACGGCGTTTTTACACCTGCGCCGCTCTCCTTCAAGTTCCTCTATGTGTACGAGATCCTCTCTCAGATCGGGGTCTCCTCGCCGGAATCCGGCTACGAGATCCTGCAGGCCCTCTGCGCAAATTACCCGGATCCCGTTCTGCAGGAATACCTGCGGCGCTGGGGACAGGATTATCTGATCTACTATCAAATCGGCGGCGAGGCACTGGAGGCCGCATTTGCGGACGTCCGGGAGGAGGACCGCATTCGGGAAATCCTGCGCTGGCCGCAGAGGTTCGACCCGATCGAGGTTGGTCTGGCGATGCAGCGGATCAGCAGCTACAGCGAGGCCAGATCCGCCTTTCTGCGGAGCCATCCGGAAGATGGCCGCGAGGTGATGGGCAAGGTCTATCAGGCGCTCTGTGAAGCGCGTCGAAGCGCTGGGAATCCCCGCTTCCCCGAGATGTTCAGCGGCACGCGCGGAAGCTGGCGGTATGAGATGTTCCGCAATGCGGTTTTCTGGGATGCGGAGCAGCATCCGGACTGCCGGGTGGAGATCGACCCAGTCCGCAGCTATCTCTGCAAGGATGGGAAATGGAAATGCAGCGGGATCGGAATCAACCACAAGCTGGTCCACAATCCGGCAATGACCGCCCTGGTGCGGGAGACCGACCGCTGTCTGCGGGAGGTATTTAGCTTCGGCCATCCGCTCAAGCCGACGCAGATGGGCGCCGACACTGCGGAGATCGTAAGAAAGACCGTCGAGGCTTATGATCTGGCGCGCCGGGAGGCGCTTCGGCCGAAGGTGACCGTGCACAGGGAGCTGTTGGCCGGGATCCGCTCCGACGCAGACGACACCATGTCCAGGCTGCTGGAAGGTGAGGAAGACGTGGATGCGCCGAAGCCGCGTTTGGACGCCGCCGCAGCAGAGACCGCCGAGCGAGAATCCGCGCCTGCTCCGGAGGAGCAGAACGCTCCGCCGGCCGGGCTGTCTGCAGAGGAATACCGCTTCCTCAGTCTGCTGCTGGAAGGCGGCGACTGGAAGTCCTTCTGCGCTCAGCGGCGGCTCCTGCCTTCCCTGTTGGCAGACGCGATCAATGAAAAACTGATGGAAACCGTCGGGGATACGGTGCTCGAGTCGGACGGCGCGAGCTGGACCGTGATCCCGGACTACAAGGATGACCTGAGCTCTCTGCTCCGGTCGGAGGAATCTACGGAGAACCTATGGAACTGAAAAACAAAGCGCCCAGGCGCATCGCCCAGGCGGTTCTGAATTCTCTCAAGGGCGGCGTGGTGCCGCGCATCGGCCTGCCCTATGTGACAGTCGGGCGAAAGAATGAGATCGACGCCCTGCTGCACGACATTGAGATCATCGGCGAAGGCGGCGCCTCCTTCCGCTTCCTGATGGGACGCTACGGCAGCGGAAAAAGCTTTCTGCTGCAGACGATCCGAAACTACGCGATGGATCGCAACTTCGTCGTGGCAGACGCAGATCTTTCCCCAGAGCGACGTCTGACCGGCACACGCGGGCAGGGGCTCGCAACCTATCGTGAGCTGATCGGCAATTTATCCACGAAGACCCGGCCGGAGGGCGGTGCCCTGATGCTTGTTCTCGACCGATGGATCAGCTCCGTACAGGCAAAGACCGCGGCGGAAACCGGTCTGGATCCGGACAGCCCGGCATTTGACGCGGCGGTGCGGAAGGAGATCTACGCCGTTCTCGGTAATATGAACGAGCTTGTCCACGGCTTCGACTTCTCAAAGCTGCTTTCAAAATACTATGAAGCTGCCGTATCCGGAGACGACGACACCCGCGGCCGCGTGCTGCGCTGGTTTCGCGGCGAGTACCAGACCAAAACGGAAGCAAGGCAGGAGCTCGGCGTCGGCGTCATCATCACGGACGACGACTGGTATGAGTATCTGAAGCTCTTTGCGGCCTTTTTCCGGCAGGCAGGCTATCAGGGGCTGGTGGTGCTGGTCGACGAGCTTGTCAACATCTACAAGATCCCGAACAGCATTGCCCGAAACAGCAACTACGAAAAGATCCTGACGATCTACAACGATGCGCTGCAGGGCAAGGCAAAGTACATCGGCTTTCTGATGAGCGGTACGCCGCAGTGCATCGAAGACCGCCGCCGCGGCGTCTACAGCTACGAAGCGCTCTCTTCCCGGCTGGCAGAGGGAAAGTTCAGCCGGGCCGGTGCACGCGACTTGCTCTCCCCGGTGATCCGGCTGGAACCGCTGACGCCCGAGGAGATGCTGGTGCTGACGGAGAAGCTGACCGGCCTGCACGCGGGACTCTACGGCTATGAGCCGACGCTGAAGGACGAAGACCTCGACGCTTTTATCCGCATCGAGTATTCCAGAGTCGGCGCGGACACAAAAATCACGCCGCGTGAGATCATTCGGGATTATATTGAGCTTCTCGACATTCTCTATCAGCATCCGGGCATGCCGGTTGAAACGCTGCTCAATTCCGAAGAATTCTCCTACGCGAAATCGGACGCGGTTTCCGACGAAGCAGACCTTCCATTTGCAGAATTTACGGTATAGGAGGCGGACCATGGACGTCTTTTCCCGCTATGCGCCATTTGTACAGGACTTCATCTACCGGAACAACTGGCAGGCGCTCCGGGGGATTCAGGTTGCCGCAGGAGACGCGATCTTCAACACGGACGACAACGTTCTGCTCTCGGCGTCTACCGCCTCCGGCAAGACCGAGGCTGCCTTTTTCCCGATCATGACGCTCCTCTCCGAGCATCCTTCCGCGACGGTCGGCTGCCTCTACATTGCCCCGCTCAAGGCCCTGATTAACGACCAGTTTCTGCGGCTCAACGACCTGCTCGAAGAGGCGGAGATCCCGGTCTGGCACTGGCACGGCGACGTCTCCGATTCCCACAAGCGAAAGCTGATGAAGAATCCCTCCGGGATCCTGCAGATCACGCCGGAATCTCTGGAGGCGATGCTGATCCGGCGCCACGGGGAAATCCCGCGGCTGTTCGGCGATCTGCGGTTCATCGTCATTGATGAGATCCACTCCTTCCTGCGCGGCGACCGGGGCATGCAGACCTTCTGTCTGATCGAGCGGCTCTCCAAAATGGCTGGGGTCCATCCGCGGCGGATCGCGCTCTCTGCGACGATCGGAGACCCGGAGGCCGTTGGACGGCTGCTCTCCGCCGGAACAGGCCGGCAGACCGTTATACCCTCCGTGAAGGCTCCCGGAATGCGCTGGCGACTGTCTGCAGAGCATTTCTATCTGACGCCGCCGCAGGCCGCGGAGGCCGATCCAGTGGACGGTGCTCCCGTTCCCGCTCCGGATGCGCTGGCGGACGAGGCATCAGACGACAAAGCTCCGGCTTCCGCAGATCCGGGCTACGCTTACATCTTTGAGCATACGCGCGGCAAGAAATGCCTGGTCTTCTCCAATTCTCGCGAGGAATGTGAGGAGGTCACCTCCACGCTGCGCGGCTACTGCGAAGCAAAGCACGAGCCGGGTCGCTTCCTGATCCACCACGGCAACCTCTCGGTCGCCTACCGCGAGAGCGCGGAGATCGCCATGAAGGACGAGGACAGCGTGCTGACGACCTGCACGACTGCGACGCTGGAGCTCGGCATCGACATTGGAAAACTGGAGCGGGCGTTTCAGATCGACGCGCCCTATACGGTCTCCGGTTTCCTGCAGCGGATGGGGCGGACCGGACGGCGGGGCGATCCGGAGGAAATGTGGTTTGTGATCCGCGAGGAACACGCTGAGGCACGGGCCATTCTGCCGGAGACGGTCCCCTGGCGGCTGCTGCAGTGCATCGCGGTGGTGCAGCTCTATCTGGAGGAACGGTGGGTGGAGCCGCCGCGCGAGGGACGACTCCCCTTCTCGCTGCTCTATCATCAGACGATGAGCACGCTGACGTCTCTCGGCGAGATGTCCGCCGCAGAGATCGCCTCCCGCGTGCTGACGCTTGCGCCGTTTCGGAATATTTCATCAGGCGATTACAGGTTCCTGCTGGAGCATCTAATTGAAACCGATCAGATCCAGAGAACCGAGAACGGCGGATTGATCGTCGGCCTCGCAGGCGAGCGGGTCGTCAACAATTTCAAGTTCTACGCGGTCTTCCAGGAGAATGAGGAGTATACCGTCCGCTGTGATTCTCAGGAACTCGGCACGATCGTCAAGCCGCCTCCCATCGGAGACAAGATTGCCATTGCCGGGCGGGTTTGGGTCGTGGAGGAGATCGACATCCAGCGCCACGAGGTTTACTGCTGCCCGGTCAAAGGAACCATTCCCGCCTACTTTGGCGACGTCCCTGGCGATATTCACACCAGAATTCTGGAACGGATGCGGCTGGTGTGCCGGCAGAAGGACAGCTACCCGTATCTGCGGAAAAACGCAGCCGCCAGGCTGGCTGGATTCCGCTGGGATGCGGAACACATCGGGATCGCCGATCACCCGCTGGTCTGCCTCGGCGGAAACATGTACTGCCTCTTCCCGTGGCTCGGGAGCTACGCGTTTTTGGCGCTTGAGCGCTTTTTGAAGCTGAAATGTGCAAAACGTCTCGGTCTGCGCGGGCTGCAGACCTCCCGGCCCTATTACATGCAGTTCAGCATGGCCGTGGATGAGACAGAATTCTATCAGATTCTCAAAGAGGAAGCGGCTGCTGATTTTTCTCCCGAGGAGCTGCTCTATCCGAAGGAAGTCCCGGTCTTTGACAAGTATGACGAGTATGTACCGGAGGACCTGGTTCGCAAGGGCTTTGCATTCGGCGTGCTCGATGTGGCTGAAATGAAAAAGCGGATCTCTCAGATCGGCGCAACCTGGCAGTCGTTTTGAAGCTGCCCAGAACATGAAAAAGCTGTGGTTTGCAATGTAAACCACAGCTTTTTTATGTGTAAGAGCGCGTAAAAATACACGAAACCATAGAAAGAACGCCTAAAAGTACATCAGTGTTCTCTATAGTTTAATCACCGCGTTGATATCATCATCCTGTTCACCGATTTCCTGAAATCCCATGGAAAGATATAGTTTCCTTGCGACCTCGTTGTTCTTGTCATAGCAAAGCCAGCAGTAATCCGCTTTGCCGTGCGGGAATGTCTTAACAAATTCCAAGGCAAGTTCTACCGCTTTCCTTCCGTATCCTTTTCCTTGCTCTTCTCCATCTATCATCAATCGCCAAAGGAAATAGTTGTTATCGGATATTTCCGGGGCATCGGGATCATTGCATACTTCGCCATAGTCATAAGCGATCATTAAAAAACCAACAGCTTTATCGTCATCAATTATTCCAAAAGGGTATACCGCGCCTTCGGTTTTGTTTCCCACATAGGCATGGACGAGGCTCCATTCGTTACCTGCAATAAAGCTTTCCTGCTCTTTCTTAACAGTAAGTTCAATAACGTCCCAAACATTATACTTATTTAATTCTTCCAAATGTACCATTCGTCATTTCTCCTCATCCGAAGTGATTATTATTTTATCATGCACATCTCGCAGATGCAACAAAAAACCTCTCTTGCCTGTGGTAGACAAAAGAGGTTTCTTACATGTGAAAGAGCGCGTAAAAGTGCACCAAAGCATAGAAAGAACGCTTAAAAGTGTACCAAAAAATCAGAATGTTAAGCTTTGAATGAAAGGCTCCAATAACGTTTGATCAGCTTCAAATTCAAACGTTAGTGAATGTGTTGAAAAGGTTGCTCCAAGTCGGCCTTCAACATATAATTTGCCATTTTTCATCTCAAAATCGACAAAACCGTCGGAATCCGCTCCATTGTCATACAACCGAAACGAACCATTCAGTTTGCGATAAGCAGTTTTCATTTTTTCGAGAGAATCTATATAGAAATGATCAAAAAGTGTAAAAGTATCACTACCCTTAAATCGCTTATTTTCATAAGCAATGCCTACAGTTATACACGGCTTGCCGATTATATACTCATACTGGTATTCAGGCGAAATCGCAAACAGGCAAAGTTTGTCAGTTCCGTTATCCCAAAGTGACACGAAATCATTTCGAATCGTCAACGTAATTACTCCTTTGTATCATTTTGTCGTGTTTCCTTTTTGTCATTTAACACTGCAGACTTCTCGTCGATGATTTCAATTCATCGAAATTCTTCTCTGTCAAGTATTCTTTTCTTTTATGGTTTTTATTGTTGAAATAAGCATTCGTCTGATCGCTCCGCAATTGTTTTGGATCGGTTTGTATGTTTGTTCATCCAAATACCCGGTCTCAAACAGCAATTCAAGCCAATACTCTGTTTCATATACTTCTTTAAGGGATATTTCAAACTTTGAAATAAAGTCTTTTGTTCCCTGCGCATATTGCGCCTCATGAATATTTGCGCCTATTGAAGTACCGCTTCTGAGCAGTTGATTTGTTAATACGGATTCATGGTGCTCCTGCTTGATCGTTTTGCAAAGGAGAACGATCTGTTTCGCAAATTCTTTGGATTTATCGCGGAGGATGCTGTCAGCCATAGTTATCACCTCAAACAGATCATAACATAAAAAATACAAATCTATCAAGTTATATTGCGCCTGCGGCGCAGTGATATTGATCCTGCGGATCAGTTATATTTTGCGGCAACGCCGCAAAGTTATATTATATTCGCCTTCAAACTGCGCGCAGCGCAATATAACTCGTCCGTAGGACGAATATAACTGCCACGCAATAGAGCTCGCCGAAGGC
>JAFPFL010000053.1 GCA_017425545.1 Oscillospiraceae bacterium
ACGATGAAGATCAACATCATCGCGACGATCCTCGGCTTGGGCATCACGATCCCCCTCGGCATCTATTGCTCTACCCACAAGGGCAAAAAGACAGACCAGTTTGTGCAGGTGGTCACCATCATCGGTTACTCTCTGCCTGCGTTCATCACCTGTATCGTATTTATCTGGATCTTCTGCTCGCTGCTTGGCTGGTTCCCGCCCAGCGGCATGAAAACGCCCGGCACGAACTATACCGGCTTAACCAGAATTCTGGACGAGCTGAAATACCTTGCCCTGCCTCTGATCACGATGACCTTCTGCTCCCTGGGCGGCATGACCCGTTACGTCCGCGCCGCCATGATCGACTCCCTGTCTCTGGACTGCATCCGCACCGCCAGAGCCAAGGGTGTTCGCGAAAAGACCGTCATCTACTCCCACGCATGGAGAAACGCTCTGATCCCCATCGTCACGCAGGCGCTCGGCTGGTTCCTCAGCATCTTCTCCGGTTCTCTGATGTTTGAGAACATTTTCGCCATCAACGGCATGGGCAAGCTGATGATCGGCGCTCTGAATACCAGAGACTACGATCTGATCATTCTGCTCCAGATGTTCTACGTCATCGTCTCTCTGATCGGCTACCTGGTCATCGACATTGTCTACGGCCTGGTTGACCCGAGAGTCCGCGTGAACAAGTAAGGAGGTGCGAGCATGAAGGAAACCAAGAAACGCAGCGGCTGGCTCCGCCGGCTGTTCCGCGGCGGCAGCAAGACCCTGGTGGAGGATAATCCCTCTCTCGCCGTTGAGGAAATCGTATCTCCGATGAAGCAGATCGTGCGCGGCTTCTTTGAGCGCAAGCTCGCCGTGATCGCGTTGGTCGTGCTGATTTGCATGTTCATTCTGGTCTTTATCGGCCCGCTGTTCATGCCCCGTTACTACGACTCCTACACCGAAACGACCCAGCAGAACATCTCCCCTGGCTTCAAGATGATGAGCCTGCCCAGCGAGCTCAGCAAGGACATTCGCATGATCGACGGCTACGGCAAGTTCTCCATCGGCCTGTCGAACGCCGGCAAGGTCTACGTCTGGGGCGACACCTACGATCCTCTGACGAAGATCGAGATGGCTGACATCCCCGAGGCAGTCCAGAACCACAAGATCGCCTACGTCGCTGCCGGTATCGACCATGCCATCGCCATCGACGAGGAAGGCCACGTCTACGGCTGGGGCGCTACGAAGCGCGGCCAGTACACCTATTACACCCCCGATCAGGAGATCGCGGACGACGTCGTCTCCATCCCCGAGGGTCTGGCCAACGGCACCGAGACCGTTGACGTTGCCAACATCAAGAAGGTCGCCTGCGGCTATCAGATCACCGCGATTCTGATGAATGACGGCACCCTCTACATCTGGGGCAACGCCAAGTCCTACTCCAACATGGACAAGTTCGTCGGCAAGACGGACCTGATCGACATCGACTTCACGCTGAACAACATCGTCGGCGTTACGACGGCCCAGAACGGTGTCTACACCGGCAAGCGCGGCCTGTTTGACAAGCTCAAGAGCACGCTGACCGGCAAGGCTGTCGCAAGCCGTGAGTTCCTGAACGGCCGCAAGGTCGTCCGTATCGCTGCAACCTCCAAGAACGTCTGCGGCGAGCTCGACGACGGCTCCATCTTCTTCGTCGGCGACGCCATTGGCAGCAACGATCCCGTTCCTGCCCTGCACGCCGGTGAGAAGTTCATCGAGCTGGAAGCCGGTACCTACCACTACGTCGGCCTGACCTCCGAAGGACGCGTGCTCTGCTGGGGCGGCAATACCCTGTCCCAGACGGACGTGCCTTCCGATCTGTCCGGCACCACCAAGCTCTACTGCGGCGCGTTCCAGACCTATGCGGTCAACGACCAGAACGAGCTTGTCGATAAGTGGGGCAACAAGGGCTACCTCTTCGGCACCGATAAGTACGGCGCGGATATCTTCCAGCGCATCATTAAGGGCGGTAAGATGACCATGACGATCGGCGCGATCGCTGTTATCATCTCCTCCATTATCGGCGTCATTGTCGGCGTCGTCTCCGGTTACTTCGGCGGCAAGGTCGATATGATTCTGATGCGTATCACGGAGATCTTCGCTGCGATCCCGTTCCTGCCCTTTGCCCTGATCCTCTCCGCTTTGATGTCGCAGATGAACATCTCCGAGAATTCGAAGATCTTCCTGCTGATGGTGATTTTGGGCGTGCTGACCTGGACGGGCCTGGCCCGTATCGTCCGTGCGCAGGTTCTGGCTGCCCGTGAAAACGAGTACGTCACCGCCGCCAAGGCCATGGGCGTTCGCGAGCGCAACATCGCCTTCAAGCACATCCTGCCCAACATCGTCTCCATCATTCTGGTCTCCCTGACGCTGGACTTTGCCACCTGTATGCTGACGGAATCCTCCCTCAGCTACCTCGGCTTCGGCGTGACCTATCCCAGACCCACCTGGGGCAACATGCTCAACGGCGTCAACAACGCTACGATCATCAAGAACTTCTGGTGGCAGTGGGTCTTCACGTCCATCTTCCTTGCCGTTACCTGTATCTGCATCAATATCATCGGCGATACGCTGCGTGACGTCATCGATCCGAAGTCCGACCGCGATAAGTAAAGGAGGAACTGAATATGCCATTACTGGAAGTCAAAGACCTGCATACGTTCTTCCGCACCAAGAAGGGTATCGTCAAGGCTGTCAACGGTGTGTCCTATTCCGTGGACGCCGGCCGCACCCTCGGTGTCGTCGGTGAATCCGGCTCGGGCAAGAGCGTGTCCGCCATGAGTATTCTCCGCCTGTTGGACGGCAACGGCTACATCGACAGCGGCGAGATCCTCTTTGACGGCAAAGACCTGACCAAAATCTCCAATAACGAGATGTATCACGTTCGCGGCAATGATATTTCCGTGATCTTCCAGGAGCCCATGACCTCGCTGAACCCCGTCTTCACGGTGGAACGCCAGGTCTCCGAGCCCTTCATCCTTCACCAGAACATGTCCAAGAAGGAAGCGGCCGAAAAGGTCGTTGAAATGCTGGCGGACGTCAAGATCCCGAATCCTCATATTGTTGCCAAGCAGTATCCGCATCAGCTCTCCGGCGGTATGCGTCAGCGCGTCATGATTGCCATGGCCCTGGCCTGCAAGCCCAAGCTGCTGATTGCCGACGAGCCGACCACGGCTCTGGACGTCACCATTCAGGCTCAGATCCTGAAGCTGATGAACAACCTCAAGGATGAGCACGGCACCTCCGTCATGTTCATCACCCACGACCTCGGCGTCATCCGCCAGATCGCGGACGACGTAGCCGTTATGTACTGCGGCCAGGTCGTCGAGATGGCTCCCGCCGAAGTGATCTTCGGCAAGCCGGAGTATTCGCATCCCTACACCGAA
>JAFPFL010000054.1 GCA_017425545.1 Oscillospiraceae bacterium
ATGCAGCACTGTGCCACGTAGACGTTGTCGTAGCCCATCAGCAGCTTGCCGAGATCCTTCTTGCCGGTCTTCTTGCCGGCTGCCTGGAACTGGGCGACCGCGCCGATCGGGGTGGCCTTGGAGGACTGTCCGCCGGTGTTGGAGTAGACCTCGGTGTCAACCAGCAGGACGTTGACGTCCTCGCCCATGGCAAAGACGTGGTCAAGTCCGCCGTAGCCGATGTCGTAGGCCCAGCCGTCGCCGCCGTACATCCACATGGTCTTCTTGGACAGATCGTTCTTGCGCTTCAGAATCTCGGCCACAACCTTCTGCTCCTCGGCGCTGAACTTGCCCTCGGTGAGCAGCTTGACCAGTTCCTTGGTGGCTACAGAGGAGGCGTCGAGATCGTCGAAGGTCTCAAAGTACTTCGCGATCGCAGCCTTGATCGCCTCGTCGCGGGTCATCTCGTCGAGCTTGCGGACATACATGCAGGCCGCGTCGCGCAGCTGCTTGACCGCCAGGCACATGCCGTAGGAGAATTCGGCGTTGTTCTCGAACAGGGAGTTAGAGAAGGCGGGGCCGTGGCCTTCCTTGTTCTTGCAGTACGGGTCGCAGGGCATTGCAGCGCCCCAGGCCTGCGTGCAGCCGGTGGCGTTGGCCAGATACATTTTGTCGCCGAACAGCTGGGTGAGCAGCTTGATGTAGGGAGGCTCGCCGCAGCCGGCGCATGCGCCGTGGAACTCAACCAGCGGCTGACGGAACTGGCTGCCCTTGAGCGTGAACTTGTCGAAGCTGCCGTCCTTGACGGAGACCTCGTCCATCAGGTAGTTCCAGTTGGTCTGATCGAGGTTGACCTCGTGGGTCGGAACCATCTTCAGCGCCTTGCCGCTCTTCGGGCAGGAGGCCACGCAGGAGCCGCAGGAGGTGCAGTCGAGGGTGGAAACGCCGATCGTGTACTTGAATTCCTTGAGGCCCGGGCCCTTGGCGTCGACAGTCTCGAGACCGGCGGGCGCCTTCTCAGCCTCGTCCTTGTTCAGCAGGAACGGGCGGATGACGGCGTGCGGGCAGACGAAGGAGCACATGTTGCACTGCAGGCATTCGTCCTTGTCCCATACGGGCAGGTGCGTCGCAATGCCGCGCTTCTCATAGCGGGAGGTGCCGAGCGGGAAGGTGCCGTCCTCGCGTCCCTTGAAGGCGGAGACGGGGAGGGTATCACCCTTCTGCTCGTTGATCGGGATCAGGATGTTCTTGATGACGTCGGGCACATTTTCCGGAACAGGAGGCAGGGCCGCGCCGTGCAGGTTCTTCCAGCTCTCCTTGACCTTTACTTCGACTAGGGCGTTGATGCCGGCGTCGACAGCCTGGAGGTTCATGTTGACGATCTTTTCGCCCTTGAGACCGTAGGTTTTGCGGACGGCGTCCTTCATGTGCTTGACCGCGTCTTCGATCGGAATGACCTTTGCCAGCTTGAAGAAGGCGGCCTGCAGAACCATGTTGCAGCGGTTGCCCAGACCGATCGCCTGAGATTGCTTGTTGGCGTCGATGATGTAGAACTTGATGTCGTTTTCGGCGATGTAGCGGAGCAGATCGCCGGGGATCTTCTCCTCCAGTTCGTCCTCGGTCCACTCGCAGTTGAGCAGGAAGGAGCCGTGCGGTTTGAGCTCGGAGAGGATGTCGTACTTGCGGAGGTAGGTCTGGTTGTGGCAGGCGACAAAGTCCGCGTTGCTCACGTAGTAGGTGGAGCTGATCGGGTGCTTGCCGAAACGCAGGTGGGACTTCGTAATGCCGAAGGACTTCTTGGTGTCGTACTCAAAGTAAGCCTGGCAGTACATGTCGGTCGTCTCGCCGATGATCTTGATCGAGTTTTTGTTCGCGCCGACGGTGCCGTCAGAGCCGAGACCCCAGAACTTGCAGGAGATCGTGCCTTCCGGCTCGGTGAACAGGGTCGGGCCGATCGGGAGGGAGAGATGGGTCACGTCGTCGTTGATACCGATCGTGAAGTGATCCTTCGGCGCGTCGAGCGTCAGATTGTCGAAAACGGCCTTGATCTGGGCGGGCGTGGTGTCCTTGGAGGACAGACCGTAGCGGCCGGCATAGATCATCGGGCGGTTCGGGTCGTTGATATAAGCCGCGCAGACGTCCTCATACAGAGGCTCGCCGTAGGCGCCGGCTTCCTTGAGACGGTCGAGCACGGCGATCTTTTTCACGGTCTTCGGGATCGCACCGAGCATGTGCTTCACGGAGAACGGGCGGAACAGGTGGACCTGCAGGAAGCCGACCTTCTCGCCGCGCTTGTTCAGGTAGTCCACAGTCTCGCAGACGGTGCCGGAGACGGAGCCCATCGCAATGATCAGGCGCTCTGCGTCGGGTGCGCCATAGTAGTTGAACAGGTGATATTCACGGCCGGTCAGCTTGCTGATCTGGGCCATATAATCCTCAACGATGTCGGGCAGAGCGGCATAGTCGCCGTTGCTGGCCTCGCGCTGCTGGAAGTAGATGTCGGGGTTGTCGACCATCGAGCGCATGCGCGGATCTTCGGGGTTCAGCGCGTTGGCGCGGAATTTTGCAAGGGCGTCATAGTCGACGAGCTTGGCAAAGTCGGAATACTCAAGCGCCTCGACCTTCTGGATCTCATGGCTGGTGCGGAAGCCGTCGAAGAAGTGCATGAACGGGATCCGTGCCTTGATGGCGGACAGGTGGGCGATGCCGGCCAGATCGATGGTTTCCTGGACGGAGCCGGAGTTCAGCATCGCAAAGCCGGTCTGGCGGCAGTTCATCACGTCGGAGTGATCGCCGAAGATCGAGAATGCGTGTGTGCCGACGGTACGGGAAGCCACATGCAGAACGCCGGGCAGACGCTCGCCGGACAGTCGGTGCATGGTGGGAATCATCAGCATCAGGCCCTGAGAGGCGGTGAAGGATGTAGCCAGAGCGCCGGATTCCAGAGCGCCGTGACAAGCGCCGATGGCGCCGGCTTCAGACTGCATCTCCACCAGACGGACGGGCTGGCCAAAGATGTTCTTCAGCCCGTGCGCGGACCACTTGTCGGCGTGTTCCGCCATGGGGGAAGACGGGGTGATCGGGTAGATCGCGGCGACTTCGGAGAAAGCATACGCGACGTACGCAGCAGCTTCGTTGCCGTCCACAATCTTCATGATCTTGCTCATTGTGAATTTTCCTCCTTATAAATAGATACAGCATCAGAAAAAACAGAGCTGGTACGGAGAAAGACTGTTTTCCGCACATATAGTTCTATTGTAGCATGTTTTACACAAAAGTCAATCTTTCCGCCAAAACAGCTTTGGAAGATTGACAGCGAGAATTGGATGCTCTATAATAAATTATACCGGAATTCTCCATACGGAAACAGAAACGGAGGCCTTGATATGCAGCATGAGATTACCGCGCAGCAGCGGCTTCTGAACGCTGCGGGCAATATTGCCGAGCCCGGGTTTGCGAAAAAGCTCTATTGGATCTACGACCGCGCCGATATCAAGGCGCCGAAATGGCGCATCAAGGAATGGGACTACTACTACATCGGCTGCGCGGATTACGGCCTGTGCCTGACAATCTCCGACGCCGGCTTTGTCAGCAGCCTTTCGGCGTCCGTCCTGACCTTCGGCGAGCACCCGACGATGAAAAACGGCTCCGCAATGGGCTGGTTTCCGCTCGGGAAGCTCCATCTGCCTGCGACTTCTGAAAAAGGCGACGTCGCCGCGAAGGTCGGAAAGGCGGACATGCGGTTTGCAAACGACGGGAAAATCCGCCGCCTGAGCGGGTCAATCGCCGACTATGCCGGCTCAAAGGACACGCTTCGCTTTGACCTCACACTGACGGATTTTCCGGAGGAGTCAATGGTGATCGCGACGCCCTTCAAGAAGAAGGCCCACTTCTATTATAACCAGAAGATCAACTGCATGCGCGCCGAGGGCTATATGGAGCTCGGCGGCAAACGCTGGAGCTTCGGCCCCGAGAACGGCGCGCTCGCAACGCTGGACTGGGGCCGCGGTGTCTGGACCTATGACAACACCTGGTACTGGGGCTCCGGTCAGACCGTTCTTCCGGATGGCAGCCGTTTCGGCTTCAACATCGGCTATGGCTTCGGAGATACCTCGGCCGCCTCGGAAAACATGCTGTTCTTCAACGGAAAGTCCCACAAGCTCAAGGATGTCGAATTCCGCATTCCGAAGCACGCCAACGGCGGCTATGATTATCTGTCGCCCTGGACCTTTACCGAGACCGACGGCCGCTTCGAAATGCGCTTCGAGCCGGTGATCGACCGCTGGGACCCGGTCAATTTCGGCGTCATCTGCATGATCCCCCACCAGGTCTTCGGCAAACTGTCCGGGACTGCCGTCCTGGACGACGGGAAACGGATCGAGCTGCACGACGTCCTCGTCTTTGCCGAGCACGTCCATAATAAGTGGTAAGCCGCAGCGCTCACATGGCTCTGCGCCCAAAGCCTTGTCGCCGACGCCGTCCGGAAGGAAAGCCGGATCCGGCTACTGACCCTAACAAACAGAATCCACAGGGAGGTAAATTCTATGGCACACAAATCCTCAAAACCCGTACCTGAATCGACAGCCCGGAAGGAAAAGCCCGAACGAGCCTCTTTCAGCCGCCGGTTCTTCGGCACGGTCGCCGCTCTGTTGATGGCGGCGTCCGCAGTGATCCTGACGCTGATGGCGTTTTTCTACTCCCTCCGCGCCAAGGATACGACGATCGCCGGCGCTGAGGCATGGATGAAACGGCTCTTCGGCAATCCGCTGCTGCTGATTTTGGCGATTGTTCTGGCGCTGGTGATGCTGGTTTTGACCATCCTGCTCAACCGCAGACAGAACGGAAGAATTCTCAGCGCGATCGCCTTTGCCAACCTGTTCGCCGGACTGGTGCTGATCGGCCTGGCGTGCTTCGGCAGGCACGCAGTTCCGATGCTGACGGATGAGCTGCAGACCGTTCTGATCCGAAACCGGAACGGCATGGAGTCCTTCCTCCTGCTTTCTGCCGGCGCTCTGACGGTCATCGCGGCGATTCTGTTGTCTGTCCGTTTTTGCATCGGCCTGTCGAAGCGTACGCTCAGCAAGAAGCAGAAAGCAGCGATCCTGATTCAGATCGTCCTGTTTGTTCTCCTTGCCGCGGCGATGCTGCTTCTTCAAAACGTATTTCCGACCCGGAATGCGTCTGCGCACACCGCTGCGCCTGTCATGGAATCCGGCGCTTCGCTGGAAGAGACCGCAGCCGGCGCCGAAGAGGTTGACATCAATCCGGAAAACGGCATTGTCTATGTCAACAACGAGGTCCTGATCTATTTCGCGGATTCCGCTTCGGAGTCGTCTATTGAGGACTTCCTGACGCAGTTTGACGCGGAGGCTGACCGCACGCTCGCAGACTTAGGCATCTATAAGCTGGTGTTTCCCAAGGCGATGCGATATAACGAGCTGGAGGATCTGCTGCGTGAGATCCGATCCAACAGCCTTGTGGAGGAGGCCGGGCTCAATCCCGTGATCGCGGAGAACCCGGACGTTTCTGCGGATACGGTCGCCCATCGCGATCCGCTTCTTCCCAGCGACAATTGGGGCGACGTCTGGAACGTCAGCGTGCCGCGCGGAACCAACTGGGGCATGGAGGCGATCAACGCGCCTGGCGCCTGGGGCTACCGGGACCTGCTCTCATCGGTCAGGATCGGCCAGATCGACACCTCAGTCTATGCCGAGCATCCGGATCTGAGCATTCCGAAGAGCCGCCTGCTCTCCGTTGTGACGGACGCAAGCACCGGCCTTCTGCGGACGGACAGCTATCTGCCCGCGCCGGAATCTCACGGCACGCATGTAGCAGGCATCATGAATGCCGCCTGGAACAACGGAGTCGGCGTCTCCGGCGTCATGGCGGGACTTGGAGAGAGCTACTGCTGCACAGCGAGCGTCTATTCGGGCGGAAGCTATTACAATACGTATGCCACCGGATACTCCTACCTCTGCTGCTTCAAGACACTGCTGGATCAAAACGTTCGCGCCATCAACATCAGCCAGAACACGAGCCGTCTGATCGGATTTGCCGCCAGCCGCGGCAACGCGAACGCCATCCGTCATCTCGAAGCCCAGGCGGACGTTGCGGAGAGAGGACTCAAGCGCATCATCGCCTCGCGCATTTCGTCCGGCAGCCCGGACTTCCTGATCTGCGTCTCCGCCGGCAACAGCAATAACACAGTCTATTACCCGGATCCGACTGCGATCTACGGCTATTCCGAGTCCCCGGTGGGCGGGGCGGCCGGTCAGTCCGGGAATTCGGATACAAGATACAACAACTTCCTCGCGCTGATCGACGACCCGGCAGTCATGGACCACATTGTCGTGGTCGGCGCGGTCGGAATTGATTACAGTGCTTCCACGCCGCTGGAAACCCGCTATTCCTATGCGTCCTTTTCCAATATCGGCGCTCGCGTCGACGTCTGTGCGCCCGGTGTGGACGTCTACAGCACGGTGCTTGACGCGGATGGCGCCTATGCCAGCTACAGCGGCACCTCGATGGCAGCGCCTCACGTGACCGGCGTTGCGGGCCTGGTCTTTGCCGCGAATCCGGACCTTACCGGACCGCAGGCCAAACAGATACTGCTTGCCTCCACGACAGGACTGTTCTCCTATACGGGCGGCTGCAGCGGCATGATCAACGCGTGCACAGCCGTTGTCAACGCCCTGCAGACCAGAGACCATACGGTCAAGGAGGTCGTCTCGAAGAGCGGCACGGCTGGCCTCGATCTGTGCTTTGTTGTTGACACCACGGGCTCCATGGGAGACGATATCGGCAATGCAAAGGAGCACATGTCCGAGATTCTGAACCAGCTTTCTGAGAAGACAGAGGACTACCGGGTCGCGCTGATCGACTACCGCGATTATGCCTCCCGCACCCATGACGGCAACGACTATCCGTGCCGTCTCCAGCTTGCGTTTACAAGCGATCCCGACGCGATCACCGAAGCCATCAACGCGCTGGACCTCGGCTACGGCGGCGATGAAGAGGAGACGGTTTACTCCGGCCTGATGGAAGCGGTCAGACAGGAATGGCGGCCCGATGCGAAAAAAGTGATCATCGTTCTGGGCGACGCAGCTCCGTTGGACCCCGAACCGGAAACCGGCTATACCTATGACGATGTTCTGACCGCTCTGATTACCGCGGAGATCGGCATTGACGCGGAGGCCTCCGACGAGCGCGTCCTGGAGGGAATGGACTCCAGCGAGATCAACGTCTACACGATCGGCACCGGCGATTCCAGCGACAGCGCGGAGGACTTCTTCCGTCAGATTTCCGAGGGTACCGGCGGCAGCTATGCCGGAACTGAGGATGCTTCCGAGGTCAGCGACGCGATCATCGAATCCATCGATAAGATCGATATGGCCTCCCGCAGGAGCGTAGACCTTTTGTTTGACAGAACCCTTGCGGATCAGAAGATCGATTTGTACCGAGACGGCGAATATCTGCTCACGGTTCAGACGGATGCGATCAGCAGAGTCAATGTTCCGGCGATCGAGATTGGAGAATATGAGTGGAAGGCCGACTCGCCCCTTCACGGCGGCAGCCTTGTCATCGGGCAGGGCGGCTCTGAGGTCGAGGTCAATCTGAACAATCAGTTCTGGTTTGCGCCGATCACGAAGTTTGCGTCAGATCATACGCTCCTGACCGTGCTTCTCCTCGAAGCGCTGCTCATCCTCTGCATTCTTACCCCGGTCATTGTCTGGATTTCCTCCAAACGCAGACGCGCTGCGCCTGTGAAACGGCCGTCGGCGGTCGAAGCCTATCTGCCGGAGCTGCAGCTGGCACAGAATCCTGTCGTGCCGCAGCCGCAGACCTGGGCCGCTCCTCCGCAGCAGCCGCAGGTTCAGCCGGCACCGACGGCAAAGCCGTTCTTCTGCACGAACTGCGGCGCCCGTCTTGAGGCCGGGACGAAATACTGCCCGTATTGCGGCAAAAAGTTCTGAAGATGAATGACCGCTGCCCGCCTCTGCCGGGGAAAATGCTCGGCCGGAGGCGGCGCGGCTGAGAAAAGCTGAGGCCATCCATGCAGTTGACTGATTTTTTCAAACAGAACCCGCGCGCGGCGATCGCGTTTTCCGGCGGGGTTGATTCAGCCTATCTGATCTGCGCGGCGCGCAATGCCGGGGCCGATGTGACGGCATACCTTGTGTGCTCTGCCTTCCAGCCGCAGTTTGAGTGGGAGGACGCGGAGCGCCTTGCCGCGCAGCTCGGCATCCGTCTGCGGATCCTCTCTGCAGACGTGCTTGAGGATCCGAGAATTGCCGCCAACCCGCAGAACCGTTGTTATTTCTGCAAACGGCGGCTCTTTGCCGTAATCCTGACCGCCGCGTCTCAGGACGGCTATTCGCTGGTCCTCGACGGCACAAACGCCTCGGACGACGTGTCTGACCGCCCTGGCTTTCTGGCGCTTCAGGAGCTTGGCGTCCGATCTCCGCTTCGGGAATGCGGGCTGACGAAGACGGAGATCCGCCGTCTGTCCAGGGAGGCCGGGCTGTTCACCTGGGACAAACCTGCCTATGCCTGCCTTGCCACCCGCATCCCGGCCGGCGAGCCGATCACTGCTGAAAAACTGCAGATCACGGAACGGGCGGAAGCGTTTCTGCGGTCGCTCGGCTTCCGGGATTTCCGTGTCCGGATGCGCGGCAGAACCGCCAGGCTTCAGCTCCGGGAGGAGGACCTTCCGCTTCTGCTGCAGTGCCGCGAAACGATTCTCTCGACGCTGCGCCGTGACTATGACGGCGTGACGCTCGATTTGGAGGTACGAACATGAACAGTGAGACCAGGAGCCTGCTGGAGGGCGTTCGGGACGGAACCGTCTCCGTGGATGACGCGCTGCTGCAGTTGAAGAAGGCCCCCTTTGCAGATCTCGGCTACGCCAAGGTGGATCTCCACCGCAAAACCCGTCAGGGGGCGGCGGAGGTGATCTACGGCGCGGGCAAGACGCCGGAGCAGATCACGGGGATCCTGGACGCCATGCTTGCAGCCGGACAGCGGACCGTTCTGATCACCCGGCTCTCGCCTGAGGCGGCTGAACGCGTAGCCGCAGCGCACCCGCTTGCCTATCACGCGGACGCCCGCGCTGCCATTGTCGGCCCGATGCCGGAGCCGACCGGTATCGGTAAGATCATCATCGCCACCGGCGGAACCAGCGACATCCCCGTCGCGGAGGAAGCCGCTCTGACCGCCGAGGTCCACGGCAACGAAGTTGTCCGGCTCTATGACGTCGGCGTCTCCGGCGTACACCGCCTGTTTTCCCACCTGGACGAGATCATGTCCGCGTCGGTGATCATTGCGGTCGCCGGCATGGAGGGCGCGCTTGCCAGCGTGATCGGCGGGCTTGCCGACTGCCCGGTGATTGCGGTTCCGACCAGCGTCGGCTACGGCGCTTCCTTCGGCGGGCTCTCCGCCCTGCTTTCGATGCTCAATTCCTGTGCCTCGGGCGTATCCGTCGTAAACATCGACAACGGCTTCGGCGCCGGCTTCCTTGCCGGCCGCATCAATCATATGGAGGCAAAACCGTGAAGATTCTGTATCTGGACTGCGCAATGGGCGCTGCGGGGGATATGCTGAGCGCGGCGCTTTACGAGCTGATGCCGGAAAAGGAAACAGTCCTCGCCGAGCTCAACGGACTTGGTATCCCCGGGGTCGCCTTCCGCGCCGAGCCCGCCGAAAAGTGCGGGATCCTCGGCACCCATATGACCGTAACGGTCAACGGGGAAGAAGAAGCACCCGGCGACGACCACCATCACGACCCTGAGCACGACCACGACCACCGTCACGACCCTGAGCACGACCACCATCACGATTCCAACCACGACCACGATCCCGCCGATGATCACCACCATCACCATCATTCCCACCGCAGCCTGCAGGAGGTTTCCCAGATCCTGAACGCGCTGCCGGTTTCTTGCGTGTGCGGGAGCAGGCGACGGCGGTCTATCGGCGAATCGCCGCGGCTGAGAGCCACGCGCACGGCGTTCCGGTCTCCGAGATCCACTTCCATGAGGTCGGCACGATGGACGCGATTGCGGACGTGACGGCTTTCTGCCTGTTGATGGAAAAGCTTGCGCCGGACCGCGTTGTTGTCTCTCCGATCCATGTCGGCAGCGGCCAGGTGCGGTGTGCGCACGGGATCCTGCCGGTTCCGGCCCCTGCCACGGCCTGGCTGCTGAAAGGCGTACCGACCTACGGCGGCGAGATCCGCGGCGAGCTCTGCACGCCGACCGGCGCGGCGCTTCTGACGCAGTTTGCCGATTCCTACGGTCCGATGCCGTGCATACGCACCGAGGCTGTCGGCTACGGCATGGGGCGGAAGGATTTCCCGGCTTCGAACTGCGTCCGGGCCTTCCTCGGCGAATCAGAAGAGGAAGCTGCGGAGACCGCAGACGAGGTACTCGAGCTCTCCTGCAACCTCGACGATATGACGCCGGAATCCATCGGCTTTGCAATGAACGCCCTGCTGGACGCCGGCGCGCTGGATGTCTGGACAAGCCCGATCGGCATGAAGAAAAATCGCCCTGGCGTAATGCTCAGCGCTCTGTGCAAACCAGAGCAGCGTGAAACGCTTGTCAGTTTGTTCTTCCGGCATACGACCACGCTCGGCGTCCGGGAAAACCGCCTGCGCCGGTCGACCCTGACCCGCCGCACCGAAACGGTGCAGACAGAGCTCGGCCCGGTGCGCAGGAAGACGGCATCCGGCTTCGGCGTGACCCGTGAAAAATACGAGTATGTCGATCTGGCCGCGCTCGCGAAGGCGCGCGGCTGCTCCCTGGAAGAGATCAAGCACAAGCTCCCGTAGTAATCATCAGAAAGAACGCCGGCCCGCGAAACCGCGGACCGGCGTTCTTTCTGCCCGGACGAACCTGACGGGGCCTCTGCATTCTGCAGGCGGCTCAGCTTGCCAGGGGACCGATGGAGTTGTAGATCAGCTTTGAAAGCTGCACAATGGTCCGGATGGTGACAGCGCCGTCCGACTCGTCGTGCCCGCCGCACATGATGCACAGATAGTAGGTGCCGGCCGGCGCATAGACGACAGCGGCGTCATGCTGCGTGTTATGGGTCTCTCCGGTCTTGTTTCCAACCTTGATCCCGGAGGGAATGCCGGCAGGGATCTTGGAACGGCGCATCTGGTTGAGCAGATTATGCAGGATTCGTTGAGAGGCTGCCTGGCTGACATAGGTTCCCTCGTCGACCTCCTGCAGCACGCGGCAGCATTCCTCGGCTGTCGTATAGTTGACGCCCGGTGCGCTGTCGCTCATTTTGTGTGCGAGGCGGGAGCCGAAAAAGCCCTGTTCCATGATAAACTGGTTGATGCCGTCCACCGTGACCTTGTCGATCAGATAATCGGTGGCGCCGTTGCTGCTCGCGTAGATCATCTGGTCCAGATAGGTTTCACAGCTGCGGGGGATTTTTCCGCGCTCCATCGCTTCTTCAGCCGCGCCTGCAATGTAGAGCTTGATCAGTGAGGCGGCGAACATCGTCCGGGAATTGATGTTGATGCGGATGTTGGAATTCGGCTGATACAGGTAAATGGACCAGACGCCGCTCTTGCCGGAGATCAGCGAGTTGATGGAGTTTTTCAGCGCCGCAGCACGCTGCCGCGCGTCATAGGCGCGGTAGAGATAGGTGACGGTCTGCGCCCGGGTGCAAGCGGTATTCGGCGCAAACCGGGCGTTTCCGTTGCCGGTTGTAATCCCAACCTCCACCGCCCATTGGACGGCGTTGTAATAGTAGGCGGTGGTGGGAACGTCCACGAACCCAGCGCACAAGGCAGCGCTCGGTTTCTTTTCTGCGCGCCAGATAAAGGTCACGGCTTCCGCCAGGGTGATGATCTGATCCGGGGAGAAGGTTGTCGCAGAGGTGCCGTAGGTGATCCCGTTTTCGACAGCCCAAAGCACGGGCTTGGTGAACCACTTCCCGTCAGGCACATCGGAGAACGGAGAGGTCTTCGCCTTCGGCGTGGGGCAGCCCTTGACACGCCAGAGGAAGGTCATGACCTGGGCCCGGGTGCAGACCGTGTCGGGGCAGAATGCATCCGGCCGCACGCCGGAGGTAATGCCCCTGGCAACTGCCCAGGCAACGGCGGGATAGTAAGATGCGGTTTTCGGTACGTCGGAGAATCCGGCGGCCTCGCTGTGCGGCGCGATCCCGATTGTCAGGATCGCACAGAGCAAAACCGCGAACACCCTGCGCAGAAGCTGTTTCAAAACCATACGCCTCCAGACTGAGTTTACGATCTGGTTCTAATATACCATAAAGTCGGAAATTTGCAAGCAGGAAAGAAGTCCCCCGGAAAAGAAGATACCCGAAGGCGGCCAACCTTCGGGTACTTCATATAAGAAAGGAGGAATGAAAAATGAAAAGTCTTCATGTACATTCATAGTATAAAAGGAAAATATTAAGAAAACAAGAGAAATTGTTTTACAAAAGTATTAAGTTGACATAAAATAGAAAATCGAATTGAAAAATTTTTGTGAATCCCTTGACAAGAACGGCTGTTCGGTATATGATGTGGTCAAAGAGATTAGCACTCTAAAGCAAAGAGTGCTAAATACAATGCGGGGCCAGCAGCGGCATTGCGCCGCGTGCAGCCTGCCCCGCGGGAAGGAGACAGAAACGATGAACGCGAATAAATACACGAAAAAATCCATGGAAGCGATCCAGGACGCGCAGTCGATCGCGCTTGACCACAACCACCAGCAGATCGAGCAGCTTCATCTGCTGGCGGCTCTGCTGCGGCAGGAAAACGGCCTGATCCCGCAGCTTTTAAAGCGCATGGGCAAAACCCCGGAGAGCCTTGCGGCCGCCGTTGAGGAAAAGATGCGCCAGATCCCGGGCGTGACCGGTTCCGGCCGTGAGGCAAACAAGTACTACATCGCGCGCTCTGTCGACCAGCTTTTCAACCAGGCGGAGGACGTTGCGGCGTCGATGAAGGACGAGTTTGTATCGGTCGAGCATCTGTTCCTTGCGATGATCGACCGCGCGGACGCCACGGTGCAGCAGCTGTTCGGGACCTACCGGATCACGCGCGAGGACGCCCTGAAAGCTCTCTCCGAGGTGCGCGGCAGCCAGCGTGTGACCTCTGACAACCCGGAGGACACCTACGAAGCGCTGGAGAAATTCGGCACAGACCTGGTTCAGCGGGCGCGCGACCAGAAAATGGACCCTGTCATCGGCAGAGATGAAGAGATCCGCAACGTGATCCGTATCCTCTCCCGGAAGACCAAGAACAACCCTGTCCTGATCGGCGAGCCAGGCGTTGGTAAGACCGCCATCGTCGAGGGCCTTGCCCAGCGGATCGTCCGCAAGGACGTCCCGAAGAGCCTGCAGGACAAGACGATCTTCTCGCTCGATATGGGCGCGCTGATCGCCGGCGCGAAATTCCGCGGCGAATTTGAGGAGCGCCTGAAGGCCGTCCTCAACGAGATCAAGAAGAGCGACGGCAAGATCCTGCTCTTCATCGACGAGCTGCACACGATCGTCGGCGCGGGCAAGACCGAGGGCTCGATGGACGCGAGCAACCTGCTCAAGCCGATGCTGGCCCGCGGCGAGCTGCACTGCCTCGGCGCGACGACCCTGGACGAATACCGCCAGTATATTGAGAAAGACCCCGCCCTGGAGCGCCGTTTCCAGCCCGTGCTGGTCGACGAGCCGTCCGTTGAGGATACGATCGCGATCCTGCGCGGCCTCGAAGAGCGTTATGAGGTCTTC
Source organism: Oscillospiraceae bacterium (assembly GCA_017425545.1). Taxonomy (GTDB): domain Bacteria; phylum Bacillota; class Clostridia; order Oscillospirales; family Oscillospiraceae; genus JAFRPC01. Next base: position 13,720 of record JAFPFL010000054.1, read on the forward strand.
CACGGCGTCAAGATCACCGACCCGGCAATTATCGCCGCAGTCAAGCTCTCCGATCGCTATATCACCGACCGCTTCCTGCCAGACAAGGCCATCGACCTGATCGACGAGGCCTGTGCGATGATCCGCACCGAGATGGATTCGATGCCGGCCGAGCTCGACACCGTCCGCCGCAAGATTATCCAGCTCGAGATCGAAGAGGCGGCCCTCAAGAACGAGGAAGACGAGCTCAGCCAGGGCAGACTTGCGGAGCTGCAAAAGGAGCTCGCCGAGCAGCGCGACCGCTACAACGCCATGAAGGCCAAGTGGGAGAACGAGAAGGACGCGATCTCCAAGGTCCAGTCCCTCCGCGAGCGGATCGAAAAGATCAACGCCGACATCGAAAAGGCCGAGCAGAGCTACGACCTTGAGGCGGCGGCCAAGCTCAAATACGGCGACCTGCCCGAGGCCAAGAGGCAGCTCGAGGAAGAAGAGCGCCTGGCCCAGAGCGCGAAGGAAGAGAGCCTCCTGCGCAACCGGGTCACGGAAGACGAGATTGCCCGCATAGTCGAGCGCTGGACCGGCATTCCGGTCTCGAGACTCGTCCAGGGCGAGCGCGAAAAGCTCCTGCATCTGGATGAGCGCCTCCACCGCCGCGTCGTCGGCCAGGATGAGGCCGTCCGCGTCGTCACTGAAGCCATCCAGCGCTCCCGCGCCGGCATTCAGGACCCGAAGCGTCCGATCGGCTCCTTCCTCTTCATCGGCCCGGCCGGCGTCGGC
>JAFPFL010000055.1 GCA_017425545.1 Oscillospiraceae bacterium
CAACAGCTCCTTCTCTGAGCAGGGCGTTCAGGTTGGCGACGAGATGTATTCGATCGACGGCAAGCGCGTCTATCAGCGCATGGATATCGATCTGCTCGAAGGCCGCTATGACGCGAACGATACGGAATTCGTCGTGCTCCGGAACGGAGAGAAGCTGCGTTTTGCGCATTTCAAAATGGAAAAGCGCGAGTTTGCAAATGATGACGGCACAAACGAGCTCCGTTACGGCATTGATCTCAAAGACTTTGCCGACCCGTCCTTTGCCACGGTCAACCGTTTTGCGGCGGTCGAGTGCATCGACTTCACGCGCATGGTCTGGTATGGGCTTCAGGATCTGTTTACCGGCCGGGGCAGCGTCAAGGATATGGGCGGCGCGGTCCAGGTTGTGGACATCATGGTTCAGAGCGGCACGCAGAGTCCGAGCATCGGCCAAGGCATTCTCCATGTCCTGTATATCGGCGCCTTCATTGCGGTGAACCTTGCCGTGATGAATATGCTCCCGATCCCTGCGCTCGACGGCGGCCGCGTGCTCTTCCTCCTGATCGGAACCGTTTACACGGCGATCACCAGGAAAAAGATCAATCCGAAATATGAGGGCTGGATCAACGCCGTCGCGATGATCCTCCTGCTCGGCCTGATGGCCATGCTGTTTATCAAAGATATTGTGACCATCGTCAGAAGGTAGCAGAACGCTGCTTCGATTCTTTCTTTTTCAAACCTTGAATGCCGGACGCGCTGACAACAGCACGGCAGACGTGCATTCAAATCCAATGGAGAAATCATCATGACCAGACAGATTCTTGTTGGTTCCGTTCCCGTGGGCGGCGGCGCTCCGGTGAGCATCCAGTCCATGTGCAACACAAAGACGACCGACGTCGAGGGAACGCTGTCCCAGATCAAGGCGCTGGCGACTGCCGGGTGTGAGATCACCCGTGTCACCGTCCCCGATCAGGAAGCAGCGCGGGCCTTCGGCAAGATTGCTGCCCGGTCACCGCTGCCGGTCGTTGCCGATATCCACTTTGATTATCGCTGTGCGATCGCTGCTGCCGAAAACGGCGCGTCGGCGATCCGCATCAACCCGGGCAACATCGGCGGCGAGGACCGCGTCAAGGCGGTCGTAGACTGCTGCAAAGCCCACCGTATCCCGATCCGCGTCGGTGTCAACGGCGGTTCGCTCGAAAAGGACCTGCTCGAAAAATATGGGCATCCGACGCCTGAGGCGCTGGTGGAATCGGCCTTCGGCCATCTGCGCCTGCTCGAAAGATACGGCTTTTACGACACCTGTGTCTCCATGAAATCCTCTTCTGTGCCGCTGATGATGCAGGCCTACCGCCTGTTTGCCTCGAAATCCGACTATCCTCTTCACCTTGGCGTGACGGAGACGGGTACGGAGTATATGGGCACGGTCAAGTCGGCGATGGGAATCGGCGGCCTGCTTTGCATGGGAATCGGCGATACGATCCGCGTCTCCCTGACCGCGGACCCGGTCCGCGAGGTTTTTGCGGGCAAAGCGATCCTCAAGGCCGCCGGACTGCGGAAGGATGGCGTCAATATCATCTCCTGCCCGACCTGCGGACGGACGAAGATCGATCTCATCGGTCTTGCGCAACGGGTCGAGGAAGGGCTCAAGGATTGCAAAAAGCCGATCACGGTTGCCGTTATGGGCTGCGTCGTCAATGGCCCCGGCGAAGCGAGAGAAGCCGACGTCGGCGTGGCCGGCGGCGAGGACTGCGGCCTGATTTTCCTGAAAGGCCAGCCGGTCGAGAAGCTTCCCTACGACGAGCTCCTGCCGGCGCTGATGCGTTACGTTGATCAGCTGTGATCATGCAGCTGGAAAAGAAAACTGGAGAGAAGAAAACGAGATATCTATGATCAATCACCCGGCGTCCCTGCTTGACGTCTTCCCGGAATTGGAACTGCCCGAGAATGATCGCGCAAGTTTGACACAGAATACCGTCACAGACATGGACCTCCACCCTTCGCGGCGTGAGGTCTCTGTTTGCATCCAAAGCTCGGTCTATCTGCCGGCGACCCTGCTGCGGGAGATCGAGGATCAGATCCAAAAAGCCTATCTTCTCCGCGATGTATCCGTTGCCGCGCATTACCCGGCGGCGCTTCTGCCGGAGATGGCTTTTTCCGATCTGATCGAGCTGATTTGCGAGAACTATCCCTATGCCTCTGCGATCCTGGCCGGCTGCCGCAGAGAGACCGAGAACAACGTCATCCATCTGTATCTGAAAGCCAATGGGGTAGACGAACTCCGCCCCTATCTCGCCCGCGTGGAGCAGTCGCTGTCAGAGTGGTTTTCCTCGTCGGTCCGGCTCGAACTGCATTCCGGCAAGGAACTGAGCCGCGAGGAGCTTTTCGAGCAGACGCGGCAGATCCGCGAGCAGGCGATGGAGGCTGTTCCGATGCCGGACGCCCGGACGCCCGTTTCCGAACCGGCGCCTTCCGCCAAGACACAGCCCTCCGATCTGCTCTACGGCAAACCCTTCTCCTATCCGGTGATGCCGATGAAGGACGTCAGCCTGGACGTCTTCAAGGCGTGCATCGAGGGCGAGGTATTTCAGGTCAACAACCGAGACGTCTCCGGCGGAAAGAACGTTGTCGTCTCCTTCCTGATGACCGATCACACGGGCTCCGTCTGTGTGAGCAAATTCCTGTCGGCGGCTGAAGCAAAGCCGTTGGTCGATGCCATTCACGGCCCGAATCCCAAGAAACACAAGCCGGGCAGCTATCTGAGAGTCTACGGCAAGATCATCCTCAACAAGTATGACAACGAGCTGAACCTGCAGCCGTTTTCCATCCAGCTGGCCAAACCGCCTGTGCGGATGGACCGCGCGGAGGAAAAGCGCGTCGAGCTGCATCTGCATACCAATATGTCCGCCATGGACGCCCTGACGGATCCCGCGCAGATCATTGCCCAGGCGGCCGCATGGGGCCACAGAGCGATTGCGATCACCGATCACGGCGTCGCGCATTCCTTCCCGGCGGCGCTTGCAAGCTCCAACGTTCACGTCGCCGGCACGGATCAGCCGATCAAAGTCCTCTATGGCTGCGAGGGCTATCTGATCAACGACGTAGACATTCCTCTCTCGCACGAAGACGGGCGCAGCTGGCGCACCTGTGTAACTGGCAGCCGCGACTGGCCGCTGGACGGTGAATTCATTGCTGTCGACGTTGAGGCGACCGGCCTGTCCCCGGAGCAGGATCGCCTGATCGAGATCGGCGCCGTGCGGATGCGCGGCGAACAGATCCTGGACAAATACACGACCTTTGTCGATCCCGAGCGCCGCCTGAGCAGCAATATCGTCGCGCTCACTGGCATTACGGACGAGATGCTGCAGGGCGCGCCGTCCGAGCTGGAAGCAGTTCAGGGCTTCCTGGAATTTGCGGGGGACCTGCCGCTTGTCGCCCATAACGCTGGCTATGACATGAGCATGCTCAAGGCTTCCTGCCGCCGGCTCGGCTTGCCGTTTGATCCCACCTACGTGGACACCCTCGGCCTGGCCTGGGATCTGCTCCCGCAGTTTACCAAGCGCAAGCTTGACGTGCTGGCCGATTACTTTGAACTGCCCGACTTTGCCCATCACCGCGCAACGGACGATGCGATCACCTGCGGCCTGTTGCTCGACCGTTTCCTGCGAATGCTCAAATCCCACGGCGTCGAGCGTCTGCAGGAAGTCAACGAAGCGTCCAGAAGCGTTGACTTCGGCTCCAAGCCGACGCCGAAGGACTGCAAGATCCACCATATCATCCTTCTTGCGAAAAACTCCCTCGGCCTTCGAAATCTCTACCGCCTGATCTCCTACAGCAATCTCTATTACTTCCATACCCGCCGTGGCGGAAACGGCGCGCCTGTGGTTCCAAAATCAGAGCTGCTGCGCTGGCGGGAGGGAATTATCATCGGCTCGGCCTGTGAAGCGGGAGAACTGTTCACACAGATCGTGGCCGGAGCGCCGTGGGAAAAGCTGCTCGAAACGGCAAGCTTCTACGATTTCCTCGAGATTCAGCCGCTTTCGAACAACCGCTTCATGATCGCGAACGGCACAGCATCCTCCGATGAAGACCTGCGAAACTTCAACCGGACCGTGGTCCGCCTGGCGGATGAGCTTGGAAAGCCTGCCTGCGCTACGGGCGACGTGCACTTCCAGAATCCGGAGGATGAGATCTTCCGCCGCATCCTGCTTGCTTCAAAGGGCTTCTCCGACTGCGACCGCGACAACCCGCTGTATTTCCGCACGACCGACGAAATGCTCAGCGAGTTTTCCTATCTTGGCAAGGAAAAGGCGAAAGAGGTCGTCGTGACGAACCCGAACCTGATCGCGGACTGGTGCGATTGGGTGCGCCCACTGCCGCATAACCTTTATGCGCCGAAGATTGAGAACTCGGTTGAAGACCTTCGCTCGCTCGTCTTTGGAAAGATGGAACGGCTCTACGGCAAAAATCCGCCGGAGCTGATCACGAAGCGCGTCAACACCGAGCTCAACGACATCATCAACTGTCATTACGACGTCATCTACATCTCCGCCCAGAAGCTCGTGCTGAATTCCCTGGAGCACGGCTATCTGGTCGGCTCCCGAGGCTCCGTCGGCTCCTCTCTGGTCGCCTTTATGGCGGGCATTACCGAGGTCAATTCTCTGCCGCCGCACTACCGCTGCCCGAATCCGGCCTGCAAATACACGACCTTCGAGGTCCCTTCCGGCGTCAATTGCGGCGCGGACCTGCCGGACGCCGTCTGCCCCAAATGTGGAGCGAAATTCGAGAAGGACGGCTTCAACATCCCCTTCGAGACCTTCCTCGGCTTCGGCGGCGACAAGGTGCCGGATATTGACCTGAATTTCTCCGGCGAGTATCAGGCCAAGGCTCATGCCTATTGTGTCGAGATGTTCGGCAAATCTCACGTGTTCCGCGCCGGCACGATCGGCGACGTGGCGGAGAAAACAGCCTTCGGTTACGTCAAAAAATACCTCTCAGAACGCGACATGCATGCCAGCCGCGCGGAGGAGACCCGGCTTGCAGAGGGCTGCGTCGGCGTCAAACGAACTTCCGGTCAGCATCCGGGCGGCCTCGTCGTCATTCCCCGGGAAAACCAGATCTGGGATTTCTGCCCGGTCCAGCACCCGGCGGACGACCACGAATCCGACTGGATCACCACGCATTTCGACTATCACCCGATGGAAGAAAATATGCTCAAGCTGGATATGCTCGGCCACGATGACCCGACGATGATCCGCATGCTGCAGGATCTGACCGGCGTCGACCCGCAGAAGATCCCGCTGGACGACCGCGATACCATGTCCATCTTCACGTCGTCGAAGGTGCTCGGCTATGAAAACGACGAGGTGCTCGGCGTGACCGGAGCGGTCGGCATTCCGGAATTCGGCACCGGCTTTACGCGCGGAATGCTTCAGGAAACGCAGCCGACGCAGTTTGATACGCTGATCCGCCTGTCCGGCTTCTCGCACGGCACCGACGTCTGGCTCGGAAACGCCAGAGACCTGATCCTGTCCAAGGCCGCGACGGTCAGCCAGGCGATCGGCTGCCGTGACGACATCATGAACTACCTCATCTCCTGCGGCCTGCCGGAGAAGCGTTCGTTCAAGATCATGGAGGCGGTTCGAAAGGGGAGAGGTCTTCCCGAGGGTGCCGAGGACGAGATGATCCGGGCGGGCGTCCCCCAGTGGTACATCGGCTCCTGCAAGAAGATAAAATACCTCTTCCCGAAGGCGCATGCTGCTGCCTACGTCATGATGGCGTTCCGCATCGCCTGGTTCAAGGTCCATGAGCCGCTCGCCTTCTACTCGGCCTACTTCTATCGCAGAAGTCAGAAGGGCGGCTTTGACGCCGACCTGATGTGCCGGGGTAAGGAAAAGGTCCTGGAGACGCTCGAATCGCTGAAGGCGAACGACAAGCGAAGCGACAAGGACGATCAGCTGCTGACGACTCTTGAGGTCGTCTACGAATTCTATCTTCGCGGCTTCTCCTTCCTGCCGGTTTCCATCTATGAATCCGACGCACTGAAATTCCTCCCGCGCGGCAATCAACTGCTGCCGCCGTTCGTCGCAATCTCCGGCCTCGGCGAAAACGCGGCGAAGGACATTGCGGAAGGCCGCGTCGGCAAGCGGTTTATCTCGATCGAGGAGTTTTCCGCTGCCTGTCCGAAGGTCTCTCAGGCGCACGTCGACGCGCTCCGCGAAGCCGGCGCTTTCGGCAGCATGCCGAAAACGAGCCAGGTCAGCATGTTCGACTTTTAGCACTCCCGTCTAAAGCTCCCCCTGAGGGGGAGCTTTTCTATGTGGTGTTCCCCCAAAAATCCGCTCCTTCCCGGATTGCATTTTTGCACACACTGTGGTATAATCATAGCATTCTTTTTAATACCGCCCCGAAAGGAGTTTTATTCATGCAGAAGCTGGAAAAGCAATTTCATATTCACTGCTCCGAAGGAGACGTCGGCCGCTATGTGATCCTGCCCGGCGACCCCGGCCGCTGCCCTGCGATCGCCGCCCTGTTTGACGATGCGCACCATGTTGCGCAGAACCGCGAGTATAATATCTATACCGGCTACCTGCTCGGAGAAAAAGTTTCCGTCTGTTCCACCGGCATCGGCGGACCTTCTGCGTCCATCGCAATGGAGGAGCTGCACAACATCGGCGCGGATACCTTCATCCGCACCGGCACCTGCGGCGGCATCAACCTCAAGGTCTGCTCCGGCGATATCGTCGTCGCCACCGGTGCGATCCGCTTCGAGCACACTTCCCGGGAATACGCGCCGCTGGAGTACCCGGCAGTTGCGAACCTCGACGTTACGACCGCACTTCGGGACGCTGCGCTCGCCATGGGAAAGACGACGCATGTCGGCGTCGTGCAGTGCAAGGACGCCTTCTATGGCCAGCACTGCCCCGGACGTATGCCGGTTTCCTATGAGCTGCTCAACAAATGGGAAGCTTGGAAACGCCTCGGCGTTCTTGCCTCCGAAATGGAATCTGCCGCGCTGTTTGTTGTTGCAGATGCGCTCGGCTGCCGCTGCGGTTCCTGCTTCCATGTGATCTGGAATCAGGAGCGGGAAGCTGCCGGTCTCGATCAGACCATGAACGAGGACACCTCCGCGTCGGTCCGCGTTTCTGTCGAGGCGCTGAAGCGCCTGATCATCCACGACAGAGCGGCGCTCGGCAGATGAGCCTGCGCGAGCGCATGCAGTCCAAAGAAAGCGTGATTCTATGAGAAAACGCATGCTGCGCTTTGTTGCTGCTCTGCTGTCTGCTGTCATTCTGCTCGCGGCACTGGCAACCGGCGGCTTTGCGGCGCAGTTCACAGACGTTCCCGCCGGTTCCTGGTATGAAATCCCGGTCAGCTGGGCAGTCGCAAAAGACGTCACAGAGGGCGTTACGGCAACGACCTTCTGTCCGAATCAGAAATGCACCCGCGCGGAGGCGGTGACCTTCCTCTGGCGCTTTGACGAGCGCCCGCACAGCACGCGCAAGGCGGGCTTCTCAGATGTGAAGGCAGACGCTTGGTATGCTGACGCAGTCGACTGGTCGTCCTGCCGCGGGATTGTGCAGGGTATGAGCGCAAAGACGTTTGCGCCCGCCGGGCTCTGCACCCGCGCCCAGATCGTGACCATTCTCTGGCGCTACGCCGGCTCCCCGACGAGCCGGGCGGCCAATCCCTTTCACGACATTGATGCGAGCGACTATTTCTGCGGCGCGGTCTGCTGGGCCGTCGAGAAAGGAATCACCAGGGGCGTCTCCGAGGCGGCCTTTGCGCCGGACTCTGCGTGCACCCGCGCACAGATCGTTACGATGCTTTGGCGGCTGAGCCAGATTCTGCCGGCAAAAAAGACCGTCGTTCTGGACCCGGGTCACCAGCTCCATGCGAACTACGAGAAGGAACCGATCGGTCCCTGCTCCACGGTCATGAAGGCAAAAACATCCGCCGGAACGTATGGCTACGCCAGCAAAACGCACGAATACCAGCTCAATCTGACCGTATCCCTTGCCCTGCGCGCAGAGCTGGAGTGCAGAGGTTATCGCGTGATCATGACGCGCACGACGCATGACGTCGACCTCTCCAACATTGACCGCGCGGCGATCGGCAACCAGGCAAATGCGGACGCCGTGATCCGCATTCACGCCAACGGTTCCACGAACGCTTCGGTCTCTGGAGCGGAAACGGTCTGCATTACAAAGAACAATCCCTACTGTCCCGGCACCTACGCAAAAAGCCGCGCGCTTTCCGACGCCGTTCTGACGGAGTTCTGCAAGGCGACCGGCGCGAAGAAGCGCTCTGTCTGGGAGACAGATACGATGACAGGACTCAACTGGAGCACGGTTCCGGTCACGATTCTTGAGATGGGCTATATGTCGAATCAAAACGAGGATCTCACCATGGCAACCGCTTCCTATCAGAAGAAAATGGTCCTGGGCACCGCGAACGGAATTGACGCCTATTTCAGCAGTTAGCCCGCGCACATCTTAGGACACGAAAAAGCCTCCGCTTTGCTTTCGCAAAGCGGAGGCTTGATCATTTTTTATTTCAGAAGCAGGTCTGTGAAGTCGAGAATCGGTCCGTACAGGCGGGCGGCTTCACGCCGGAGCTGCGGATAGCAGAAGGGGCAGGCAAGCTCCCAGCGGCGGTTAAAGGATTTTCTCCGGATCAGGACGTGCATGCAGCCCTGCCGGAAGAAAACACAGATGTCCGGGTAGCGGTCCAGCATCGAGATCAGCTTGTCTGCCATGTCCACCGTCAGCAGCATCTTCGCGTCGTCGACGGAATCGGTATAGCAGGTGAAGCGGAAGGCAAGCTCCTCGTGGTCCACCACCAACTCCGTCATCTTCCCGGCAAGCGCCCGGTGCGTAAAGCGGTTCTTTGTGTTTTTGCCTTCCAGAATGACCGTTCCGTTAAACTCATAGTTCAGGCGGATCGTCAGCCACTGTCCGCGAACCTTGACGCGATGGCTGGCATAGTTGTCGCGGTAGACGCCGCCGCAAGCAATTTCCTGGGAGGCGATCCAGCAGTCCCGATAGAGACCTTCCAGGCTGTTTGCGGTGTAGTACCGTTCCGCACGGCTGAGCAGTCCCATCTCGACCAGCGGCTCCTCACGGGCTGCCATCTGCTTGGCGGTATAGGTGAAATCGGTGAACGTCTTTTCCAGCACGTCCGGCATAAAGCGCTGCTTGAACAGGCATTCAAGATAGCGCAGCACATATCTGCACGGGATCAGGACCGCAATTCCCATAAAAGCCGTCAGCGCGTAGCGGATCATCTGGCTGATCACCTGCTGCTTTGTCATCCTGGTCATGAAGAAAAGCAGGAACCTGCGCATAAACGAAAGCTTGTCCGGAACGGAGTCGACGACGTTCATCATCTGATCATAGGTAAAGGGCGTCAGGATGAACGCGAGCTTCGACGTATATCCCAAAAGACGGATCAATCCGAAGCAGATCACGCCGACACAGGCAAGCTCGGCAAATAGCAGAAGGATTTTTGCGGCCTCATAAAGGAGCATTCGTTTAGTCATAAATACCTCCGGTGGCGTCAGGGCACCTCAGCTTGTACCGGGCATTCGAGCCAGCCGAATACTCCGTACAAGCTGAGGTACGGCGAACCGTACCTCAGCAGCGCTTTATACGAACAAAAGATCTCAGAACTATATCAACGAACGTCTTCGATCAGACCGTACCCGCCGTCGTTGCGTTTGTAGACGACAGCAAACAGACCTTCTGCATCCTGATCGCGGAAAGCGAAGAAGTTGTGCCCGAGCAGATTCATCTGAAGAATGGCTTCGTCACGGGTCATCGGCTTCATCGGGAATTCCTTAATACGGATGATCTGGTATGCATCGGTATCCTCGCTCTCGGGGGCAAAGGAAGTGACCTCTGCGCTGCGGACGAAAGCGTCCTGACGGATTCTGCGGGCAAGACGAGTCTTGTTCTTGCGAATCTGGCGTTCGATGTCGGAAACGGCTGCATCAATGGAGGCATACATGTCCGAGGTGCTCTCGCTTGCCCGGAAGAAGATGTTGGAAGCGTGAACCGTCAACTCCACCATGTTCCGGTTCTTCTCAACGGAAAAAGAGACGAAAGCTTCGGCGTCATCGCGGAAATAGCGATCCAGCTTCGTGACTTTCTTTGTCGCATAAGCGTGAACGCTTTCCGGCAGAGTGACTTTTTTCTCGTTGATCTGAATATTCATATTGCGTCGCTCCTTTCAAGTGCTTGGGAAACCGTCTGGCCTCCCTACACTTATTATACCATACTTTCTTCCAGAATCAAGGACGATTTTTTTCGCCGGTTGTTCCAATGAAAACGGAGAAATCCTGATTTAGGAGCGACTGCGGCGATGGAGAAGCTGTTTTTTATTCCGCGCCGTCCGTTTCCTCTGGATCGTCCTTCTGCGTCAGCAGCTCCGTGACGGTCTGATAGATCCGGTCCGCTTTTCCGCGAAACGCATTCGTCAGGAACGTCGCCTGGCGTGCTGAGGTGCAGGTGTACTCGATTGTGATCAGCGGACCGATCTCGTCGTCAAAGTGCATCACTGCGAGGGCGTCTCCGTTCGGCTGCTCCAGGACCTCCGTCCGCACAAAGCTGTCCCGGCGGATCTCCCGGTTGAAGCGGTCGACCGCGCGGCTGGCGCGCTGCATGACAGGATAGGCGAGAGAATCCTTGGTGATCGCCGCGTTCTGGCGGCCCTTGTCGGTGATCTGGTAGCCGCCCTCACAGGGGGCCAGGTGTCCGGACTCCACAAGCTGCGGTACAGCCTGCATGACGTCAAAATAACTTAGCTTGTCATCCTGCAGACAGAGCTCATAGAGCTTCTGCGTGTCCACCGGATAGATCACCCGATTCATCACATAGAGAATCAGGATCTTGACGTCGAGCATATCGTTGATAAAGCCGTGGTGCTCCATAGTAGTTTACCCCTCCTTTGGGAGTTGTATTGCGTGTCTATTTGAATCATCCTGAACACGATTGCAGTCTGCGTCAGGATTCCAGCAAAATGCTTCGAATGCTTGCCAGATTTGTTCTCGGGACGCCGACGGTGTTGACCAGGAACGATTCGATTTTTTCATTGATGGTCTTGCCCGGATAGACGTCGAGCCCGTTGCAGATCCTCTCCAGATGCGCGCAGGTTTCGTAGCCGGAAATGGAGAAGCCGGTCAGCGCATATTCCTGCCGCATGTTCTTCTCGGACACGCCGAGAATGCCCTGAAGAAGGAAGACGATGGTGCCGGTACGGTCTGCGCCATAGGTGCAGTGCAGATACATCGGATACTTGTCCGGATCTGCCAGATCACTGAAGATCTGGCGCAGAGCGGGGAAGTTCTGCTCCTGGAAAATCTCTCCGTACATCGGGGAGGAGTAAAACTTGTGCCCGACGGAAGCACCGAGCGGGGAAAAATATGCGCCGTCGATCTGGATTTCCGGACGCAGGTCGAAATCATAGCGGAACCTGAATGCAGCCGCTTCCTCCGGATGCTCCAGCTTGTAGTCGGGCTCCATCAGACCGTCGATCTCGCCGCCGCGGATAATCATGCCCTCCGCAATCCGGTTTCCGTTCTGTGTTCTGCAGCCGCCGATGTCACGGACATTCCGCACGCCGGTCAGGGAGAGAAAGCGGTTCGTATCTGCGGTCTGGAAGGACGATGAAACCGTTCTGGTTTCGTCGCCTTTTGTCGCCGTCACGCTGTATTGATAGGTCCGGTTGGTCTCCAGATTCCAGATCTCCAGACTGTTTTCGCCGGGATCAAGCCTGTAACTCCGACCGTCGAGCGTCAGAACAGCCGAGGCGTCTGCGTCGAGCGCATAGCGGAAAACATAAGGCTGAGCGGGAGAACCGCCTTCCGCAACTGCTTCCGCAAGCGTCATGCTGCCTGTGTAAACCGACTGCATGGCAGGCGAGCACAGGAAGACGAGCTCGCCGTCGGGCGGCAGCTCCAGCATGGACGGGCCGGTCTCCGCAGCCGAAACATCCGACGTGTTGTCGGCTGACTTCCGATGGGAGAGCGTGACCGCAATAACCGCCGCCGTAATCAGCGAAACAACGATCCCGGCGATTATCAACTGCCTTGCCATGCGCGGCAGCTGCGTCGTGCGGTTTTTGCGCCGCTTTTTCTCCGGCTTTCGGTAGCTGCCTTCTATCAGAACGCCGTCGGTCCCGAATTCGTAGATGCCGCGCTTGAGCAGGCCGTTCGCCCGCTCGCGGTGGACAGTCTTGTGATGCCCGCAGACAAGAAGACCGTCCTGGCCGGCATAGTAGATCTTTCCGCCCACGCGCACAACACCGGCGTGCGTCGGCACGCCGTTTTCACAGTAGATCAGATAGCCGTCGCTGTCTTCTGCGATTGTTCCGATTTGAACGTGCTGCAATTTACGACTCATGGTAAATGGAGCGCCCTCCTGGTATCCGTTTCAATAATAGTGACTCATAGCGGAAGTACAATTCCGCCCGCCTGCCAGCCCCGCCGGAGAGAATGTCAGAACTCGCGCCAGACCTTCTTTTTGACAATGGCTGTGTAGCTTTGAATGATCTTGACGACCTTCATGCTGACGTGCTCGTCCGTATAGTCCGGCACCGGAAGACCGAAATCTCCGTTTCGAACCGCATCGACGGCGGTCTGAACTGCCTGAAGCAGAGATTTCTCCTGGATCCCGGCGATCACGAAGCAGCCGTTTTCCAGAGCCTCCGGCCGTTCGGTCGAGGTCCGAATGCAAACGGCAGGGAAGGGACAGCCGATCGAGGCATAAAAGCTGCTCTCCTCCGGCAGCGTTCCGGAGTCGGAAATCACAGCGAACGCATGCATCTGCAGGTGGTTGTAGTCGTGAAAGCCGAGGGGCTCGTGCCGGATCACCCGGGGATCCAGCCGGAAGCCGCTCTGCTCCAGACGCTTGCGGCTTCTTGGATGGCAGGAGTAGAGGATCGGCATGTCGTAAACCTCAGCCAGCCGGTTGATCGCGGTAAACAGCGACTGGAAATTCTCTTCCGTGTCGATGTTCTCTTCCCGATGCGCAGAGAGCAGGAGATAACGATTCGGCTCTAAATGCAGGCGGCTGAGAATGTCGCTGGACGCAATCTGTTCCAGATTTGCGTGCAGCACCTCCGCCATCGGAGAACCGGTCACGAAGGTCCGCTCCTTCGGGCAGCCGCATTCCGCCAGATAACGGCGCGCAAATTCGGAATAGGGCAGATTGACGTCGGAGATGATATCCACGATGCGGCGATTTGTCTCCTCCGGCAGGCACTCATCCTTACAGCGGTTGCCCGCTTCCATGTGGAAGATCGGGATATGCAGGCGCTTTGCCGGGATCGCGCTCAGACAGGAGTTGGTATCGCCCAGGATCAGCAATGCGTCCGGTTTGATCTGAACCATCAGCTTATAGCTTGCCGAGATGATGTTGCCGATCGATTCGCCGAGGTCCTGACCGGCCGCGTTCAGATACACCTCCGGGAGGTCCAGACGAAGATCCTGGAAGAAAACGCCGTTCAGATTGTAATCGTAATTCTGCCCGGTGTGTGCAAGGATGCAGTCAAAGTACTGCCTGCATTTGGTGATGGTTGCCGAAAGCCGAATGATCTCCGGCCTCGTTCCGACGATGATGAGCAGCTTCAGCCGCCCGTCATTGCGGAAACCCGCTTGATTCCATTCCATGGTTTAGCCTCCTGACGGTTCAACGTTCTCACGGAAGGTGTCCGGGTGATCCGGGTCAAAGCACTCGTTTGCCCACATCAGCGTCACCAGGTTTTCAGTTTCGGAGAGATTCCGGATCTGATGCGTATATCCGGGAAGCATGTGAATCGCCTGAATGCGATCACCGGAAACCTCATATTCAAGGATCGGGTAGGGCTTCCCGTCCGAATCCTCGCCGAGCTTTCGCTCGCGGATCAGGCCGTGCCCGGAAACGACGATAAAGAACTCCCACTTTGTGTTGTGCCAGTGCTCACCCTTGTTGATGCCGGGCTTGCTGATATTGACCGAGAACTGTCCGTGATCAGCGGTTTTCAGAAGCTCTGTAAAGCTTCCGCGCGCGTCGCAGTTCATCTTCAAAGGGAATGCGACCCGATCCTCCGGCAGATCCGAAAGATAGGTGGAATACAGCTTTTTCTCAAACGAGCCGTCAGGGATGGACGGCATCATAAGCGTGTCAGGCTGGGCGCGGAATGCGCGCAGCAGATCGACGATCCTTCCCAGCGTTGCTCGGTGTGAGACAGGCACGAAGCAGTAATGTCCGTCCTGCCTGGGCAGCGGTGCGGCGCCGTCGTATTCGCAGCGATGCGGGCGCCCTTCCATCGCAAGGAGCAGTTCTGCAACCAGATCATCAATATAGACCAGCTCCAGCTCAATCGAGGGATCCGAGACGGTGATCGGCAAATCGCGGGCGATGTTGTGGCAGAACGTGGCGACCGCGGAATTATACCCCGGACGGCACCATTTTCCAAACAGATTCGGGAAGCGATATACCAGCACGCCCGCGCCGGTCTGGGCCTGATAGCGGAAAAACGCCTCTTCTGCGGCCAGCTTGCTTCTGCCGTATTCAGACGCGGCGTACCTTCCCCGCAGGGAAGCCTGGGCGGACGAGGCTAGCATGACCGGACAGGTGTTGCCCGCCTTCTGCAGACGGCTCAGGATATCCTCCGAGAATCCGAGGTTGCCTTGAAGAAATTCCGCGTTGTCCTTCGGACGGTTGACGCCTGCCAGGTGAAAGACGAAGTCGGCTTGCCCGCAGGCTTCGCTGAGAACTGACTCCGGCGTGCCAAGGTCATATTCCCAGATTTGCCCGATCTGCAGTGCACCGTGGGTCCGGTCTTTGCCATCTCGGATGTTTTTCAGGGCGCAGACCAGATTCTTCCCGACAAAGCCCCTGGCTCCTGTGATCAGAACGTTCATTCCGACCGTCCCTCCCACGAGGCAAGCTCTTCACGGATTTCAGACAGGCTCAGAAGCTTCTGCTTCGTCTGCTCCATGTCGAGCTGCTCGGTGTTGTTGGAATTAAACTCTGTCAGGATGTTCCGCTCGACATCACCGGCCGTAAAGTACCGATCATAGTTCAGGTCGCGCTTATCGCACGGGACCCGGTAGAAATTGCCGAGATCGACGGCCTTTGCGCATTCCTCGTTGGTCAGCAGCGTTTCATACATCTTCTCACCGTGCCGGATTCCGATCTTCACAATCGGATTATCTGCGCGGAAAAGCTCCAGCAGGGCCCTGGCTTGAGTTTCAATCGTACAGGCAGGCGCCTTCTGAACCAGAATATCTCCGTTCCTGCCGTTTTCAAAGGCGAACAGGACCAGATCGACTGCTTCCTCGAGCGACATGATAAAGCGGGTCATCTTCGGCTCAGTAACCGTAATCGGCTCTCCGGCCCGGATCTGGCTGATCCAGAGCGGGATCACGCTCCCGCGGGAGCACATGACGTTTCCGTAACGCGTGCAGCAGATCCTCGTCGCCCCGGCGGTGCGGCTCTTGGCGACGGCGACCTTCTCCATCATGGCTTTGCTTGTGCCCATGGCATTGACCGGATAGGCTGCCTTGTCTGTAGAAAGGCAGATCACGGCTTCGACGCCCGCCTGGATCGCAGCCGTCAGGACGTTGTCAGTGCCGATCACATTGGTTTTGACAGCTTCCAGCGGGAAGAACTCACAGGACGGGACCTGCTTCAGCGCTGCAGCGTGAAAGACGAAATTGACGCCGTGCATTGCCGTCTGAACCGAGGCGGGGTCGCGCACGTCTCCAATATAGAAACGCAGCTTCTCTGCCTGCTCCGGGAACTTCTGCTGATAGAGGTGCCGCATGTCGTCCTGCTTTTTCTCATCTCTGGAAAAAATCCGGATCTCTTTGACGTCCGTGGTGAGAAAGCGGTTGAGGACAGCGTTTCCGAAGGAACCTGTCCCGCCGGTGATCATCAAGGTTTTCCCTGCGAACAAACTCATATTTGAATCCTTCTTTCTGGCAGGCTTCAGGCCTGCTGTTTCTGAAAAGGCTTATTCTCCGTTTTCCGGGCGGATGGTTTTCCCGATGTTCCAGAGGTGGGCGACCTTGCGGGCAGCCTCCGCACGGTCCTTCGCACCGTGATATTCGCAAGGAGCAGTCTGTGCCCCACAGTCCATGCACATGACATACCAGCAGTAGCCGTTTTCCTCCTCCAGAATTCCGGTGCCGCCGCAGTTGGGGCAGTTCTGGAGCTCAATTTCCTGATAAATGTCCAAAGTAGGTCCTCCGTTTCGTTTGCTGTTCAGTGGTAAAGATAATCATACCACAATCTGCGCCTCAATGCAAGCAAAAAGGCCGTTTTGCACTGGGAAACGCAGAAGGGACAATTCCGCTTCGAAATGGCTTGCGAGTGTGGGCGCCCGCCCGCGCCGGCTGCGCTTTCGACTTCAGATTCCGACGATTGCGCGGATCTCATCCGGGTGATCTGCAAGGTAATCCGCGCCGCTCTCCTGCAGCTCCTGCCTCGTTCCGTAGCCGTAGGTCACGCCGATGGCGTCGCAGCCGGCCTTCTTTGCACCGAGCATATCATATTTCGTATCGCCGACCATCACGACTTCCCGCGGCGACAGACCGAGTTCCCGCAGCGCCCGCTGCACCAAAAACGCCTTGTCGTTGGAAACATCCTCCGGCTTCGGGCTGGCAACGGCGGAGAAGTATTTCCGGAGATTGAAGTGATCCAGCACCAGATCCGTCATCATCGTTGGCTTGGAGGTTACAACCGCACACAGAATGCCGAGCCGGTTGAGGTCCGCAAGCAGCGCGAGGTTGCCATCATAGACCGTCATGTGATAAATCTCTCCGCCCCGGTAGTACTTCCGATAGACCTCGGCAGCGTTCCTTGCCTCGCTCTCCGTCATTCCGACGTAGGTCTGGAAGGAATAGACCAGGGAGGGGCCAATAAACTTTCGAAGCATCTGCTCCGGCAGCGGCGGATAGCCGAGCTCCTGCAGCGCATACCGGACCGAGTTCTTGATGCCCGGTCCCGAGTCGTTGAGGGTTCCGTCCATGTCGAAGAACACTGCTCTGTAGTTTGCCATGATGAATCCTTTCCGATCCCGCCGAGCGGGTTCTGTGCGTTCTTACACATCATTATAATACAGTTTTCAACAAATCGCTACAAAAATCTTTTCACCCTCTGCCGGGGTTTTACCCTGCTGCAGAAGCCGGAGTCCGAGCGGGAAAACAAGTGGCCGCCGATGCTTGCAATTTGAAACAGAACTGTGTATAATCTTTTTGATGAAACGCAAGCGATCTCTGCAATTTCCACGGCGCACAGCGCTGAATCCGGAAATGGAGGAACAAATCAAATGAGTCTGAACAGTACGCCGTCCTCTGAACGTCTTCATATCGGCTTTTTCGGATGCCGGAACGCGGGCAAATCCAGCCTGGTCAACGCGGTAACGGATCAGGACCTTGCAGTGGTCTCGGAAGTCCGCGGTACGACGACGGACCCGGTCAGCAAGGCGATGGAGATTCTCCCGCTCGGCCCGGTCGTGATTATTGATACGCCGGGCTTTGACGACGCCGGCGGCCAGGGCGGCATCGGCGATCTGCGTGTGCGCAGAACGAAGCAGACCCTGAACAAAACGGATGTTGCCGTCCTTGTTGTCGACGCAAGCGCCGGAATGAATGACTATGACCGCGAACTTCTTGAGATTTTCCGCCAGAAACAGATTCCGCACCTGACAGTGTTCAACAAGTGCGACCTGCTCGAGTCAGTTCCGGAGGACAACGCGGAAGAGATGTGGGTCAGCGCGCAGAAAAAGCTCCGGATCTGGGAGCTCAAGGAGCGCCTCGGAAGGCTGGCACCGAAGGAAGACCCGAACCGACGGATCATCGGCGATCTGCTGCATCCGGCACAAACCGTCGTCCTGGTCTGCCCGATCGACGAATCCGCCCCGAAGGGCAGAATGATCCTTCCGCAGGTGCAGACGATCCGGGATGTTCTGGATGCCGGCTGCATGCCCCTCGTGACCCGCGAGCTGGAGCTTGCCGAGTCGCTGAACGCGCTCAAGAGCCAGCCTGCCATTGTTGTAACGGACAGCCAGGCGCTTGCCGTTGTCAGCAAACTGACCCCGGATGAGGTCCCTCTGACGACCTTCTCGATCCTGATGGCACGGTACAAGGGATTCTTGGAGACGGCAGTCTCCGGTATTGCGCAGGCGAAGCATCTGAAGGACGGCGACACGATCCTGATGGCTGAAGGCTGCACGCACCACCGTCAGTGCAACGACATCGGAACGGTCAAGATTCCGCGCCTTTTGCAGAAATACACAGGCTGCAGTCTTTGCTTTGCCACCTGCACGGGTACGGAGTTTCCGGAGGATCTGTCTCCTTATGCCATGGTCATTCACTGCGGCGCCTGCATGAATACCGACCGTGATGTACAGTACCGCATGAAATGCGCAATCGACCAGAATGTGCCGTTTACGAACTACGGCATCACCCTCGCGCAGATGACGGGCACCCTCGAGCGCACGCTCCGTCCGCTGCCTGCAATCCACGCGCTGCTGTAATGCTCAGTCAACCGCTGGACAATTGCCGAGGCGGAATTGCGACGCCTCAAACGGATCGCTGCACGTTTTGCCGCCGGATGCAAACTGCCTGATTGCAAACTATTTCTGCAGTTTCCTGTTTTATACATTGCAAAAACTGGGGAAGTGTGTTATAATAACTTTAATTATGAACTCAAAGGAGTTGGTTAGTCCATGGACGATGGAAGTACGGGGCGACAACTGTTTCTGACTGCCGTCCCTGCGGACACCGCGCGCGTCGGTCAAGCTGATATAGGGAGCATCGCAATCTATATCATCCTGATCGTTCTTCTGATTCTCGGCGCTGCGTGGTTCGCGGCGTGCGAAACGTCGCTTGCCTGTGTGAACAAGCTCCGCATGAAATCCCGTGCGGAGGACGGAGACAAGCGTGCGCAGTACGTCATGTACATCCTCAATAATTACGACCGTGCACTGACGACGATGCTGATCGGCATCAACATCATGCACATTGCCTGCGCTTCGATCGCAACGCTGCTCACGCGGCGGCTTTTTGGCGGCAGCTCACATCTGAACCTGCTGCTGACGGCGTCAACGCTCCTGACCACGCTGATCGTGTTCTTCTTTGCGGAGATGCTGCCAAAGTATCACGCGAAGGCTTACCCTGAGCAGGTATCTCTGCGCAGCGGTAAAACGCTCTATCTTCTGATGAAGATCCTTCTGCCGCTGTCCGCTGTTTTTACCTGGATCAGCAAGGGAATCACAGCGATCTTCACAAGCGGAGAGCCCGAGCCGGACGTCACCGAGGACGACCTTCGCGACGCGCTGCAGTCCTTCAGGGACGAACGAGAGGAAGACGATGAGACCGAGTCCGAGACCTCCCGGCTGATGGAAAGCGCACTGCGCTTTGGCGCGAAGACGGCCCGGCAGGCCATGACGCCCTGGGAAAAGGTGGAGACCCTGGATTCCAGTATGGAGATCTCCGAGATCTATCAGCATATTCAGGCGAGCAATCACTCCCGTTATCCGATGCGAAACGCCAAAGGCCGTGTGATCGGCGTGCTGAACATTCGCTCTTTCCTCAAGGCGTACCGCAAGAGCGGGGAGGACCTCGAACTGCTGGAGCTGATCGACACGCCTCTGTTTGTTCGGCCTGACATCCCGGTCGATGAACTGCTCAGCGAGATGAGCGCAAGCAAGATCCATCTGGCGTTCGTTTCACAGCAGGGCCAGGTCCAGGGCATTATTACGATCGAGGACATTCTTGAAGAACTTGTTGGAGAAATCTTTGACGAGACTGACGCCGAGGAACCTGTGTCTCCCGTGCAGAAGGGGGGTGGCGGCGTATGATCTGGATTCCCTATGTCATCGCGCTGCTGATCCTTGTCGCAGTCTCCGGGTTTTTCTCCGGCTCTGAAAATGCATACTCCTCAGCCAACGATCTTCGCCTGAAGCGGTTCTGGGTTGACAATCACAGCCAGCGGGCGCGCCGTGCTCTCTGGATCTCCGATCGCTATGACCGCGCCCTGACCACGATCCTGATCGGCAACAATCTGGTCAACCTTGCGTCGTCCACGATCGCGACCCAGCTCTTTATCCTGCTTCTTTCCGATACGGGACGCATGAGCGAAAATTCCGCCGCGGCGATCTCTACCGCTGCGATTACGGTTATTGTCCTGATCTTCGGCGAGATCATTCCGAAAATCACCGCCTCCGACCGTCCCGAGCGCGCCGCCATGCTGCTTTCCTGGCCGCTGCGCGGCATCATGATCCTGCTCACGCCGCTTGTGAGCCTGGTCATGAATTTGCTTGGCAGGATCTCAAAATCCTGGGTCGTGCCGGAAGATGAAGACGAAGTCACGGAAGATGATATCTCTGAGATGATCGACACCGTTGAAGACGAAGGCGTCATTGACGAGGACACGAGTGAGCTTCTCCAGTCTGCCCTGGATTTCCCGGACGTTGCAGTCTATGAGATCATCACCCCGCGCGTGGATATGACCGCCATTGACGTCGACGACAGCCCCGAGGAGATCATGGAGATCATCGAAAACTCCTCTTACTCCCGGATTCCGGTGTATGAAGACAGCATCGATAACATCATCGGCATCCTGCACCTGAACAGTTTCCTCAAGGGCCTTTGCACAGAGAAGACCTTTGACGTGCGGAAATACCTGCTCCCGGTTATCTACCTCCATAAAACGACGATTCTTCCGCAGGCTTTGCGGGAACTGCGGGATAAAAAGCTGCATATGGCCATTGTGACGGACGAATACGGCGGCACAATGGGTCTGGTTACCATGGAAGATATCCTCGAGCAGCTTGTCGGCGATATCTGGGATGAATCCGATGAAATCGAGGCCGAGGTCGTCGAGGTCGACGATGATCTCTATGAAGTCGACGGGGACATGCGTCTGTATGACTTCCTGGAGGAATTTGAGATCGACGATCGGGACTTCGATGACGACAATTCAACCGTCGGCGGCTTTGCAATTGAGCAGCTTGGCGGATATCCGGCCAAAGGCCAGAGCTTCGACTTTGAGAATCTGACCATTACGATCAAGCAGATCCAGAATCTTCGCGTCACGCGCCTGATGGTTCAGGTCCATGAAAAAATGAAAGAGCCTGACGAAATCGATTGGGAAGGCGAAGACAAGGACGAGAAAGAGAATAAAGACGAAAACTGACCTTGCAGGGCAGGGCGGCGCCGGAGCACTTCGGCGCCGCCCTGCTGTTTTTATGCGTGACGCCGGGAATCAGGCTTGAGATTGATCCGGGTTGATCCGTGACCGCTTGGGCAAACGATCTGCATTTTGCCAGGAATGCCATATATTGTGCCGATATGTGTTGGATCATGCCATATGCGGTCGAAATATTTCCTGGTCGACTGCGAATCGCAGACAAAATATTCTAAAATTCAGGGAAAACATTCATTCTCGTTGTATGTTCCATATCATGGATTGTTTGCTATCCGGACGGTAGGGAATCCGAACGGAAGGGAGTCAACCGGAGCCTGAATCGAAATCACGGCATACATTATATAGTATACCTGCGTTTGCGCCTTTGAAACTGAGCAGTCGGGATTCGACGCCTGATTTCCTCGCAGCGTTAATGGCAGAATCCGTTCTCGTGAAGAAAATGTGAAGGATTGTGAAAGAATTGCAGTAAGCGTCAAATGAGCGTAGAAAAGGAGCCCGCACCAGGCAGGCTCCACGGACAAGATTCGGTTTAGCGGCAATCCGTCGGAGCGTTTTGTGGGGTCAGCGTCTGCGCCCAATTCGGATCAGAAGCACTGCGCTTCGGTGCTTCCTTCAAAACCCAGGTCAGGTAGCGGCAGGGGTCCAGACCGTTCTCCTTTGCCGTTTCAATCAGGCTGAACAGGACTGCACAGCTCTGGGCACCGTTTGTGGTATTGGCAAACAGAAAGTTTTTGCGAGAGATTACAAAGGGCTTAATGCTGCGCTCTGCCCGGTTATTGCTGAGCTCAATGCGGCCGTCCTGCAGATAGGTTGTCAGCGTGGGCCACTGGTTCTTGAGATAGTTCAAAGCAATGCCCAGCTTCGACTTCGGCGCGGCGGTCCTCGTTTTTGACCATGCCAAGATCGCGTCCAGAACAGGCTTTGCCTGCTCCGACCGCTTCTTCTGCCGTTCCTCCGGCGTCAGATCCTTCCACTGCTCCTCAAGCGTGAACAGCTCCGCAAAATTTCTCTGTTTTGCCTAAATTGCGGTCAGGCCGGTCACCGGACGGTGCGCCTTTGGCTGCTCGACCTTTAGCCCTTCCATAAGCCAGCGGTACTGCTGCGGCGTGATTTCTTTCGCCTCCTGCTCGTTTCTAGGCCACTGGTAGACGCCACGCTCCAGACGTTTATACAGCAGAATAAAGCCGTCGCCCTCCCAGTACAAGCCCTTGATGCGGTCTCGCCGTCTGCCGCAGAACAGGAACAGCGTGTTTGTGAATGGGTCCAGCTCAAACTCCTGCTGCACCATCTTTTGCCAGTTGTAATAAGTCTTTGGCTTGACGTTGTGCTCCGAGCACCAACGTGCTACCGACAGCCCACTGCTGCGACAGTCTGCTACCCGCTGGCTCCACTCCATGAGGTTCCGCTGCGCCCGCGTCCCGCGGATCGTGATCTCTTCCATGATGCTTCCTCCATGTCTATG
>JAFPFL010000056.1 GCA_017425545.1 Oscillospiraceae bacterium
GCCACGCGGCGGAGATCGACTTCCCGGCCGTGCTGGCGGCCTGCACGGACCTGCGCTGCGAGCGTTTTGCCGCCGCCGTCTTCCGCATCGGTGAGAAATATCTCGATATCGCGGCTCCCGAGGCCTTCGGCCTCCCGGTGGACGAGGCTCCGCTGCTCGCGGACGTCCTCTCGTCCGGCAACCTCGGCGAGGATATCGACCGCCTGCACAGCGCCCATATCACCCTGCAGACCGTCGCGGCCGACCGCCTCGGCGCCCGCGCGGGCGGGACCATCCGCAACACCGTCTTCCTGCCCGCGTCCGCCCTCTCCGGCCGCTACCCCTACCTGAAAAAATGCCCGTGGCTGCTGCCCGTCGCCTGGGTCAGCCGCACGGCGACCTATGCTATGGGCCGCCTCCGCCGCAAGTCCGGCGCCGAGCGCCCCGCCGCCAGCCTCCGCATCGGAAAAAACCGCGTGGACCTGCTCCGCGCCTACCACATCATCGACTGAATCTTACAGAACGGAATGCCGACATGAAACACAGGAATCAAAACAGCGACGAGAGCTTCGTCGCTGTCCGCGAGCTGCGCCGCCGCGTCAAGGACGGGACCTTCCGGGAGATCCTGGACGACTGGAAATGGATCTTTTCCTACAGCAAGCGCTATAAGTGGGCGATC
Organism: Oscillospiraceae bacterium; assembly: GCA_017425545.1. Lineage (GTDB taxonomy): Bacteria > Bacillota > Clostridia > Oscillospirales > Oscillospiraceae > JAFRPC01. The sequence goes on from JAFPFL010000056.1 coordinate 659, forward strand.
ATCTTCTATACGGTCCTCGGCATCGTCAGCACGACGCTCGGCCTGGTCTCCAGCCTGATGGCGAAGTTTACCCTCGACATCATCATCGGCCACCGGACCTCCCGCGTCTGGCTGCTGTTTGGCGTCATGGTCGGCAGCACCCTCTTCAGCCTGGTGTTTGAAAACCTGCTCGGCCGGATCTCTCTGAAAATCGGTATCCGCATCAGCAACGACATCCGCGCCGGCATCTTCTCCAAGATCATCGACAGCGACTGGTCGAAGCTCAACGAGTACCAGAGCGGCGACATCGTCAACCGCTTCAACAACGACACCGGCACCGTCGGCGGCAACGCCGTGAGCTGGCTCCCGACGATCCTGATCTCGCTCTACCGCTTCGTCGCGACCTTCCTGGTCCTGGCGCATTATGACCTGTTCATTGCCTGCTTCTCGCTGGCCTCGGCGCCGGTGCTGCTGCTGCTCTCGCGCTTTGTGATCCGCAAGCAGCGCTACTACGGACAGAGAATGCGCGAGGAAAGTTCGAATCTGATGGGCTTCGAGGTCGAGACCTTCTATAATCTCGATACGATCAAATCCTTCGGCGTAACCGGCCAGTATGAAAAAAAGCTGGATCGCAGGCTGGAGGACATCAAGCAGGTCACGCTTGACTACAACAAGTTCACGATCAAGACCAATATCTTCATGACGGTCGCCGGCACGGTCGTCTCGATGACGATCTTCGGCTACTGCCTCTATCGCCTCTGGTTCGGCACGGACTTTACCTTCGGCACGATGACCCTGTTCCTGCAGCAGTCGCGCGCGCTGAGCGGTGCGTTCGGCAAGGTCGTCGGCATCATCCCGAACTTCCTGAACAGCTCGATCTCCGCGCACCGCATCCGCGAGCTGGTCGACCTGCCCAAGGAGCCGCACCTGCCTGAGAGCGAGGCCTTCGCTGGGAAGGCGTCGGACGGCTTCACGGTGGAGCTCAGCGAGCTCTCCTTCGGCTACACAAAGGAGCAGCCGGTCGTCGAGCACGCCGACCTGGTCGCCCGCCCGGGTGAGATCGTCGCTCTGGTCGGCGCCTCTGGCGAGGGCAAGACGACGATGATCCGCCTGCTGCTGGCGCTGGTGCGACCGGGCGAGGGCAGCGCCGTCCTCCGGGCCGCCGACGGCAGCGAGCTGACTTTGAACGCGGATACCCGCCGCCTGATCTCCTATGTGCCGCAGGGCAATACGATCCTCTCCGGAACCGTGGAGGAGAACCTCCGCATGGGCAAGGAGGACGCGACGGAGGAGGAGATGCGCCGGGCGCTTGAGATTGCCTGCGCGTGGGACTTTGTGGAGAAGCTTCCGAACGGCCTGCAGACGAGCCTCGGCCGTCGCGGAAAGGGCCTCTCCGAGGGCCAGGCGCAGCGGATCTCGATCGCGCGCGCGGTGCTGCGTGACGCGCCGATCCTGCTTCTGGACGAGGCAACCTCTGCGCTGGACGTTGCCACCGAGCGCCGCGTGCTCAAGAACGTGATGGAGCACACGCCGAACAAGACCTGCATCGTCACGACCCACCGTCCGAGCGTCCTGAATCTCTGCACCCGCGTCTATCAGGTGACCGACCGCGCAGTCACGGAGCTCGATCCCGAGACCTCCGCAAAGCTCGCCATGGACTTCTGAATTGCCCCGCCCCGCAGGGGCAGCCGTCCCCCGCAGGGAGCCTTCTCCCCGCCCCCCGTGAGACGGGGGACCGCTTGCGGCAGATGAGGGGCCCTGCGCGCCAACCTATCGAATGATGCGCAGGGCGGGATGACCCCAGCCCGCCGCTCGCCCCCATCCTCAGATACCACCTCCCTGCGCAAGAAAATCCCCCCGTTCCGGATCCTGCAGCCTGCAGGTCTGGAACGGGGGGATTCTGTTGTCTGTGCCTGGCCTTGTCTGTGCCGGGCTGTCAGTACGGCAGCAGCGGAGCGGAGCCGTCGTCTTCGGCGGCTTCGATCTTGCGGATCTCCGCGTCGTAGCTGTAGCTGTCGTTGACGTGGACGGTCACGGTGTCGCCGATCTTCGCGCCGAGAACGACCTTTCCGAGCGGGGATTCCAGGGAGATCAGGCCGGCGGCGGGATTCGTCCGCACCGTGGAGACCACCTGAATGACCATCTCCTCGTCGTCCTCGGGCAGATAGAGCGTCACGCGGTCGTAGAGCTTTGCGCCGTTGGGGTTGCCCTTGTCCTCGTCGATGAGCTTCGCGGTCTTGATCATGTTTTCCAGATAGCGCATCCGGGAGTCGTTTCTGCGCTGGGCGTCCTTGGCTGCCTTATACTCGTAGTTCTCACTCAGGTCGCCGAAGGCGCGGGTGCGCTTGACCTCCTCCATGATCTCCGGGCGGATCTTGGTCTGCCGCTCGGTGAGCTCTTTTTCCATCAGTTCAATGTCGGTTTTTGTCAGTTTGTCATGCATGGTTTTCAACTCCTAAGCGCGAATAGCGCTTTGTGATCATGAATATTTCATCAGCCAGATCGTTGTCCGGCAGCTTGTCCAGCCTCCAGCTCCAGTTCTGCGCGCTGAGCGCGCCGGGGGCGTTCATCCGGCCCTCCGCGCCGATCTCCAGCCAGTCCTGCATCTGCGCCACGAAGAGGCGGGCCACCGAGCTCATGCCGCCCCGGATGAAGCCGCGGATCGCGCCTTCCTCGTCGTTCAGACCGAGGTAGCGGGCCGCTTTCTCGACGGTCTCCTCGGATTCCTCATCCAGCCACTGCCGCAGTGTCAGATTGTCGTGCGTGCCGATGTAGCAGACCGAGTTGCGGTCGATGTTGTGGGGCAGGTAGTCGCTGTCCTCACCGTAGAAGGCGAATTCCAGGACCTTCATGCCCGGGAAGCCCGAATCGGCCAGAAGCTGCCGGACCTCCGGCGTCATATAGCCCAGATCCTCCGCGATAAAATCGGTCTCCGGCACGGCCTCGCGGATCGCGCGGACCAGCTTCATGCCTGGCCCGGGGACCCACTTGCCATTGCGGGCGGTCTCGTCGCCGAAGGGGACGGACCAGTAGCTCTCAAGGCCGCGGAAGTGGTCGATGCGGATCACGTCGAAGAAGCGGGCGGACGCGCGCACGCGCTCCCGCCACCAGGCGAAGCCGGTCTGCTCGTGCTTCGGCCAGTCATAGAGCGGGTTGCCCCAAAGCTGACCGTCCTCGCTGAATCCGTCGGGCGGGCAGCCCGCCACGGCGGTCGGGGAGCGGCTCTCGTCGAGCTGGAAGAGCTCCGGGTGCAGCCAGACGTCCGCGGAGTCCATGGTCACGTAGATCGGAATGTCGCCGATGATGCGGATGTGCTGCTTTTTGGCGTAGGCGGCAAGCTTATCCCACTGCTGGTAGAACAAAAACTGAGTAAAGGCGAAGCAGGAGACGTCGTCGCGCAGCTCCTCATGATAGCGCGCGAGCGCCTCGGGGTTCCGGGAGGCGGCCTTTTCCGGCCACTGATTCCAAGACAGCATCCCGAACTTCCGCTTGAGGGCCATGAACAGACCGTAGTCCTCGACCCAGGGGTTCTCGCGGCGGAACTCGGCGAATTCGTCGCGGCAGAGCTCGCGTCCGCGGGCCCAAGCCCGTTCCAGCAGAGGCAGCCGCGTCTGATACAGCTCGGCGTAGTCCACGCGGCCGGGGCGGTCGGGGCCCAGCTCCTCCAGATCCCGCGGCTGCAGCAGGCCTTCCTCCAGCAGCGTGTCGAGATCCACAAAATAGGGATTTCCGGCGTAGATCGAGCAGCTCTGATACGGGCTGTCGCCGTAGCTGGTCGGACCGATCGGCAGGATCTGCCAATACCGCTGTCCGGCGCGCTTCAGAAAGTCGATAAACGCATAGGCCTCCTTGCCGAGCGTTCCGATGCCGTAGGGAGAGGGAAGGGAAGAGATGTGCAGTATAATTCCGCTTTCCCGCTTCATTTGATATCCTCCTCCAGTCTCAGTTTATTCTATCCAATAGTGTAGTATACCAAATCAGCGCGGGAATCGCAACTGTTATTTTCCGGACCCTGCCTGCATAAACTGCCCTGAAATCATCCAAGGAGGACCTGTGATGCACCGAATGAAGAAACACATCAGGCGCGTGGCGGCGGTGCTGCTGGCCGCCGCGCTGATCGCGGGCTGCCGGTGGTATTTCCGCCGGGAGCCGGAGGCCGTGCAGACCGGCTCCTGGGGTCTGTCCTTTCCGGAGGAGGGGAGCACGCCGGTCGGGAACGCCACCCCGGAGGAGTTGGCAAAGTACGACGCGGCCTTCGTGGGCGACCCCGCGGAGAAGGTGATCTACCTGACCTTCGACGCCGGCTACGAAAACGGAAACACCGAGAAAATTCTCGCGGCTCTCAGGGCGCACAACGCCCCGGCAGCCTTCTTCGTGGTCGGCAGCTTCGTGGAGCAGAACCCGGACATCGTGCGGGAGATGGTTTCCGAGGGCCACATCGTCGGCAATCACACCTTTCACCACTATGACATGTCCCGCATCTCGGACGAAGCGGCTTTTGCCAGGGAGCTGAAGGATCTCGAGGACGCCTACCGCGAGGCGACCGGGGCGGAACTGCCAAAGTACTACCGCCCGCCGCAGGGGATCTATTCCGAGGACAACCTGCGCATGGCGCAGAAGCTCGGCTACCGCACGGTCTTCTGGTCGCTCGCCTACGTCGACTGGTATCAGGACGATCAGCCAACCTCGGAGGCGGCCTTTGCCAAGCTGATCCCGCGCATCCACAACGGCGCTGTCGTCCTGCTGCACAGCACCTCGTCTACAAACGCGGCGATCCTCGACGAGCTGCTCACGCGCTGGGAGTCGATGGGCTATCGCTTCGGGACGCTTTCGGAATTGTTTGCACCATAAACGGCCTTTCGCATAAGATGGACTGAGCGGAATCCTCCCGGGCCCAGGCTCCGGGAGAGCGCGCATGAAAATATCTTTTCGGGAGGCTTCGATATGTGTTGTAATAACGGCTTCGGAAACAACTGGTGGATCATCATCCTGATCGTCCTGCTCATCGGCGGCTGCGGCGGCAACTGGAACAACTGCGGCTGCAACAACAACTGCGGCTGCAACAACGGCTGCGGCTGCAACAACGGCTGCGGCTGTGACAACGGCTGCGGCTGCTGAGCGAGGCGGCCTGGCGCAGGTTCGCGCCCCGGCCCTGCATACCGAAGACAGCGAACGGGGGATGGCTTTGCCATCCCCCGCGTTTGTTACCGCTCCGCCAGCGCATTCCAGGCGGCGTCGAACACGATGGCCGGAACCCCGGCCGCCGCGCAGCGGGCCGGGAGGGACTCGCGCGTGTCGCGGAAGTCGAAGCCGTCCGCGGTCCTGCGGCAGAGGCAAAGAGCCCCCGGACAGGGCCGCCAGCCCGGCGTCTGCAAGCCGCCCGGTTCCGGTCCGCCGCCCACGCCCGCCGGACTGCCTGCCCCGAATCGCAGAGTGCAGCGGATCGGCTCCGCGTCGAGGACAAGCCGTCCGTACCGGCGGCGCTTTCGCTCCAGCCAGCGTGAGAAGCTCCCGGGCGGCGCGTATGGCCCCACCAGCACCGCGCTGTGGGGCAGGTCCGCGCAGATCTCCGGCACGATCAGCTCCTTCCCGGCCAGACGCCGCACCAGCTCGGCCAGCAGGGAAGAGGGCGGCTTCTCAAAATCGCAGACGACCAGCGCCGCATTCTGCAGAGCCTCGGCCATCGGGCCGATCGCCTCCCGCCGGGGCGGCCAGCGGTCGTCGAGCAGGACGCCGTCGCCTGGCCCGCCGCCGAAGCGCGGGAGGCCGGTTTCGGAAAAGCCCCAGCCGGGGTGCAGACGCGGCCCCGGCTCGTCTCCGTTTCCGGCAAAATAGATGCAAGTTTTCATGGACAAGAACCCCTTGGCGTGGTATATTATCATCAGAACCTATGATCGGGAGGATCCGTCTATGCCGTTTTCCCTGCTGCCGAAGGCGATCTTTCAGAAGCTGACCGACGTGACGCCGGAATACCTCCGCGCGCACGGACGGACGCTTCTGATGCTGGACTTTGACAACACGATGCTGCCCTACACCTCCAAGGAACCGACCGTGGAGCTCCTGCGCTGGATCGACGGCATGAAGCGCGCCGGGATCACGCTCTGCGTGGTCTCAAACAGCCACAAGGCCAAATCGCCCGACTTCTGCAAGGCGCACAACATCGGCTGCGTCACCCACTCCAAAAAACCCACGGGCCGGGGCATCCGGCGGTGTCTGGAAAAATACGGCGTCCCCGCCTTCCGGGCGGCCCTCGCGGGCGACCAGATCTACACCGACGTGCTCGGCGCCAACTGCGCCGGGGCCATGTCCATTCTGGTCAAGCCGATCCACCTTCATAACTTTTGGCTCAAGCTGCGCCACACAGCCGAACAGCCATGGATATTTTTAGCCAGAAAAAGGAGAATCAGAAATCATGAAAAATCTTGACAAGTATCTCTCTCTGCTGAACGCCGGCAAGTATGACGGCCTGCTGCTCACCAGCCCCTTCTCCCGCAAGTACTGCGCGGAGTTCAACGTGGAAGAGGGCGTCGCCATTGTCACCGCCAAGGGCTGCCGCTACTACACCGACTCCCGCTACATCGAGACCGCCGAGAAGAACCTCAAGGGCTTCGACGTCCGCATGGTCGGCAAGAACAACGGCTATATCAAGCAGCTCAACGAGGCGATCGCCGACTTCGGCGTGACCGCCCTCGGCTTCGAAGAGCAGTATCTGACCGTCGCTGAATTCCGCGGCTACGAGGAAAAGCTCAACGCGAAGCTCGTCCCCTGCCAGCAGGACATCAACGCCTTCCGCGTGGTCAAGGAAGAATACGAGCTTGAGCGGATGCGCGAGGCCCAGGACATCACCGACCGCGCCTTCACCGAGGTCTGCACCCGCATCCGCGAGGGTATGACCGAGAAGGAGCTGGCCGCCGAGCTGATCTACTGCATGTACAAGAACGGCGCGGACGATCTGAGCTTCAAGCCGATCGTCGTCTCCGGCCCCAACACTTCGATGCCCCACGGCGTGCCCGGCGAGCGCAGACTCCGGAAGGGCGACTTCATTACGATGGACTTCGGCGTCATCTATCATGACTACTGCTCCGACATGACCCGCACCGTCGCCCTCGGCTATGCCACCGAGGAGATGAAAAAGGTTTACTACACCGTCCTGAAGGCGCAGACCACCGCCATCGCCATGACGAAGGCCGGCGTCACCGGCCAGGCCATCGACGGCACCGCCCGCAAGATCATTGCCGACGCCGGCTATGGCGAATACTTCGGCCACGGCTACGGCCACTGCCTGGGCATGGAGGTCCACGAGGCCCCCAACTGCAGCCCCGCCAACGACAAGCCGATGCCTGCCGGCTGCGTCTCCTCCGCGGAACCCGGCATCTACCTGCCCGGCAAGTTCGGCGTCCGCATTGAGGACTGCGTCATCATCAAGGAAGACGGCGTCGAGGACCTGGCCCACAGCCCGAAGGACCTGATCATCATCGACGGCTGAGCCTCCCTGCAAACCGGACGTCCGCATAAAAAAATCCTTGCAAATCGCAAAAGCCTATTGTATAATATACCAGTAAAATTGCCGAACAGGCGAAATTCAGAGTATTTTTAGGATTTTGGAGGATACTATATATGGCTACCATTACCGCTGGTGAGTTCAGAAATGGCAAAACCTTTGAGATGGATGGGAAAATCTTTCAGGTTGTTGAGTTCCAGCACGTCAAGCCCGGCAAGGGCGCTGCCTTTGTCCGCACCAAGATGAAGAACATCATCACCGGCGGCGTGACTGAGACTTCCTTCAACCCCACCGCGAAGTTCGAGGAAGCCTTCGTTGAGCGCAAGAAGATGGGATACAGCTACAACGACGGCGACCTGTACTACTTCATGGACAACGAGACCTTCGACATGGTCCCGATCGGCAAGGACGTTCTGCCCGACGCGTTCAAGTTCGTCAAGGAGAACGAGGAGTGCACGCTCCTGTCCTACAAGGGCAACGTCTTCGGCGTTGAGTGCCCGAACTTTGTCTATCTCGAAGTCACCCACACCGAGCCGGGCCTTGCCGGCAACACTGCCACCAACACCCTGAAGCCCGCAACGCTCGAGACCGGCGCCGAGGTCAAGATCCCGCTGTTCATCAACGAAGGCGACGTGATCCAGATCGACACCCGCACCGGCGAATACATGGGCAGAGCCAAGGGCTGATCGGACAGGCACAGGATCGTAAACCGTATAACGGGAAAGGAGCGCACAATGTCACTTTCTGAAAAAGCATCCTATCTCAAGGGCCTGATGGACGGCATGAAGCTGAACACCGAGACCGATGAAAACCGTCTGCTCGCGAAGATCGTGGAGCTGCTGCACGACATGGCCGTCTCTGTCGACGACCTCGAGGACAACGCCATTGCGGTTTCCGATGAGCTCGACGAGATCGAAGACAACCTCGACGCCATCGACGAGTACCTGATGGACGACGATGACGACTACGACGAAGACGACTACGAAGACTACGACGATGACGACGACTACGACTTCGACGACGATTCGATCTACGAAGTCACCTGCCCGAAGTGCGGCGAGGTCGAGCAGCTCAGCGAGGAAGAGCTGCTGAAGGGCTCCATCGCCTGCCCGAAGTGCGGCGAGCCGCTCGAATTCGAGTTTGACGAAGACGACGAGGAGTAATGAAATAACGCCCCGGCACAAAATGGCTTCATTTTGTGCCGGGGATTTTTCTGCTTTTCGGGAAAAGGGCGGTCAACCGTCGGCGGAAATGCCGGCGTCAGTCTGCACCGGGATGGAATCATTGCTTTCGCCGTCCGTCCGGACGGTTTTGGTGAGCAGCAGAACCAGGACCAGGATCAGCGCGGCCGCCAGAACGGAAAATACGATCCAGGTACCGACCCGCTTCGGGGTGCCCCTGTACTTTCGTTTGAGGATCGGCGCGTAGGGATCAGCGCCTGCCGGCGTCTGTACGGCGGCGGGGACAGCCGGTGTGTCCGATTCGCGCTTCACGGCGTCCAGATCCAGCTCCGGCAGGGCGCCAAGGTTCACGAAGCCGTAATCCCGGTATTCGCGGCGCCGGTGAGAGCTGCCGCTGTCCGCGGAGGCATGGCGGCGCGCCCCGGTCGGGTCGTCCACATTCGCGTAGCGGCGCTTTGCCCCGGTCGGGTCGTCCACATTCGCATAGCGGCGCCGTTCGCCCGCCTCTGCAGCCTGCGCTCCGGATCCGTCAGAATGGTGGTGGTGATGCTTGCCGTCGTACGATCCGTCGGAATGGTGATGGTGGTGTTCGCCGGAATCGTCGGAATGGTGATGGTGGTGTTCGCCGGAATCGTCGGAATGGTGATGGTGGTGCTCGCCGGCGCCATCGGCGAAGCCGGAAGCGGAGCGACGCTTTTTGCTGACCTCGATCATCTCAAACTGCGGCTGCTCGTCCATCCGGATCCCTCCC
>JAFPFL010000057.1 GCA_017425545.1 Oscillospiraceae bacterium
ACGCGGATGCGGCTCTTGGCGACGCCCATCTGATGGAACTTTTCTACTACCATATTCTTACATCCTTTCGGGAAAATGATATACGTTTGCCTGCTCCTGGCCGCTCAGGATGCGCAGACCGCCCTGGGCCAGAGCTTCCATCTCGTTCTCCCCTGCCATGACGACCACGGGGGCAATGAAGCCGACGCGCTCCCGGATCCAGTCGGTCAGCATCTTGGAATAGGCCATGCCGCCAGTCAGGATGATCGCGTCGTACTTTCCGTCGAGAACGACGGAGAGCATGCCGATGGTCTTGGAGATCTGATAGGCCTCGGCGCGATAGATCGTCTCGGCCTGCTTGTCCCCTTCGTGGATGCGCTTTTCGATCTCGCGGGCGTCGCTGGTGCCGAGGTAGGCGTACATGCCGCCCCTGCCGCGGATCTTCTTCAGCAGCTCCTTCTCGGTATACTTGCCGGAGAAGCAGAGCGGAACGAGGGCAAGCGACGGGAAGCTGCCCGCCCGCTCCGGGGAGAAGTGGCCGTCGTCGTCGCCGACCGAATCAATGATGCGGCCGTGCTCCAAAACGCAGGCCGAGCAGCCGCCGCCCAGGTGCATGACGATGAGGTTCATGTCCTCGATGGTCTTGCCCTGCTCCCTGGCGTAACGGATCGCCATGGCGCGGCTGTTCAGGACGTGGCAGAAGCTGCGGCGCTGGATATCCGGCATGCCGGTGATCTTCGCCACGGGGCTGAGGTCGCCGGAGGTGACGGCGTCGTAGATGAAAGCGGGGATGCCCGCTTCGTCTGCGATCTGCTTGGCCAGCAGGCCGCCAAGGTTGGAGGCGTGGGGCTGGCTGTACCGGTGATCGACCAGGGCCGTGCAGAGGTTGTCATCCACCACGTAGCCGCCGGTGGTCAGACCGAAGACCAGGCCGCCGCGTCCGACGACAGCGGACAGGTCAGTGGGCTTGATGTTGTTCTGGGCCATGAAGTCCCGGATCAGGGCCAGGCGGTAGGGCACCTGGTCGCCGATCTTCTCAAACTTGAGCAGGTCTTCCTTGTTGTGGTCGAGGCTGTACTGGAGTTTCTTCTCGGTTCCGTCGTAGATGGCCAGCTTGGTGCTGGTGGAGCCGGGATTGATGATGAGCTGCAAGCAGGACATAAGGCCTCCTTATTTGTTGCCGCAGATACCGGCGCAGGCCATCAGAGAGTAATACTTCTCCTCAAAGCTGGCGCTGCGGGAGTTCAGGGCGATGGGGCACTTGGCGCCGGTGACCACGCCGACCATCTTGGTGCCGCCGAAGAGCAGCAGGGATTTGACCATGATGTTGCCCACGGCCATATAGGGCACCAGCAGAATGTCGGTGTTGCCGGAGACGGGGCTGTCGTACTTCTTGATCTTGCAGGATTCCAGATCCATCGCGAGGTCCAGAGAGATGGGGCCTTCGACGTAGCAGTCGCCGAACTCGCCGGCCAGGGCCGCTTCCTTGAGGGCAGCGGCGTCGACGGTCTCGACGATCTTGGGGCTGACGGTCTCGGCGGCGCAGACGGCGGCGACCAGAGGACGGTCGTAGCCCAGGCCGCGGAAGGCCTCGACCGCGTTGCGGAGGATGCCCTTCTTCTGCTCCAGATCGGGATGGGGCACCATGCCGCCGTCGGCCACGCCGAGCAGCTTGTGGTAGCCGGGGATCTCGATGATGGCGGTGTGGGAGATGATCCCGCCCATGCCGATGCCGGTCTGCTTGTTGACCACGGCACGGAGGATCGTGGAGGTCTGCATATAGCCCTTCTGCAGGAAGTCGGCCTTGTCCTCCCGGATCAGCTGGACGGCCTTGAAGGCGGCGTCTTCGTCGGTATCGGCGTCGATGATGCAGTCGGCGGGCACTTCATGGCCCAGCTCTCTGCCGATGCGGACGATCTCGTCGCGGTGGCCGACCAGGATGTAGCGGAGGATGCCCTCGGAGGCTGCGTGGAACACAGCCTCGAGGGTGTGGGCATCATGGGCGCAGGCGACCGCGACGGTCTTGGGCTCGGCAGCGCCGACAAATTCACGGAGTGCTTTGAAATCTTTCAGCATGAATCGGTTTCCTCTTATTCTTTGACCGCGTCATGGCCGGCGCGGTAGGCCTTCAGGTTGAGCTCCTTGAACTTGGCGGGGACGGTACGGGCGATGACGTCTTCCCAATCCACGACCTTGTCCATGCCGAGCGCCTTGACCATCGAACCGAAGAGGACGATGTTCATGCACTTCGCGCTGCCCAGGGACTCGGCGATCTCGCCGGCCTTGAGCACGTGGCACTTGAAGTGGCTCTCCATCGCTTCGAGGCAGCCCTGCGGATACTCGCACAGGCCGGCGGCGATGCTGGAGGAAGCCATCTCGTAATCGTTGATGACGGCGATGCCGTCGGGCTTCAGGAAGTTGGCGTAACGGACAGCTTCCATCTTTTCAAACGCGACAACGATGTCGGCGGCGCCATAGCCGATGACCGGAGAATTGACTTTCTCGCCCCAGAGCACCTGGGTGGAGACGGAGCCGCCTCTCTGGCTCATGCCGTGGACCTCGGACATCTTGACGTCATAACCGGCCTCCATCAGGCCGTTGACCAGTACCTTTGCGGTGAGGATGGCACCCTGACCGCCTACGCCGACAAGCAGCGCGCTCTTCGTCTTTGTCATGGTTTATTTCTCCTCTCTGCTGATGGCGCCCATCGGGCAGACCTGCGCGCAGACCGTGCAGCCGACGCACTGGTTGTGATCGATCTTCGCCTTCTTGTTTTCGACCAGAATGGCCGGGCAGCCGACGCCGATGCACTTCTTGCAGCCGATGCACTTGGTGGTGTCAACGGTGCACTTGCCGATGTCGTGCTTGATGCGCTTGATGAGCAGGCAGGGACGGCGGACAATGATGGCCGCGCGCTCGGTGGAGTTCATGGCGTCCTGAACCGCCTGTTCCATGGCCTTGAGGTCCTGCGGGTCGACGATGATGACGTTCTTGTAGCCGTAGCCGCGGAGGACGTCCTCGATGCGGATCTTCTCGGCGATCTCGCCGCGGAGGTTGAAGCCGGTGCCGGGGTTGTCCTGGTGGCCGGTCATGCCCGTGATGGAGTTATCCAGAACCACGGGGATCAGGTTGCCGTTGTTGTAGACGATCTCAGCCGCGCCGGTCATGCCGCTGTGGAAGAAGGTGGAGTCGCCCAGGACGCCGAAGACCTTCTTGTCGGTCACGCCCTCGGCCTCGAAGGCCTTGGCCATGCCCATGGCGACCGTGAAGCCGCCGCCCATGCAGACGACGCTGTCGAGGGCGTTCAGCGGAGCGGAGCCGCCGAGGGTGTAGCAGCCGATGTCGCCGGCGATGACGAAGTTCTTATGCTTGGACATCGTATAGAAGAAGCCTCTGTGCGGGCAGCCCGGGCAGAGTGCGGGCGGACGGGAGACGGCGGTGACGCCGACGTCGGTGATCTCGGGCTTGACGCCGAAGACACGCTCCTTGACGATCTGCGGGTTGAGCTCGTACATGTTGCCGATCAGTTCCTTGCCCTTGCAGGCGATGCCGGCGGCGTGCATCTGCTCTTCCATGAAGCCCTCGAGTTCCTCGACGACATAGAGCTCGTCGACCTTGGAGGCGAAATCCCTGATCAGGTCGATGGGCAGCGGGTTCGTCAGGCCGAGCTTGAGGAAGGAGGTGTCCTCGGGGAAGGCGTCCTTCGCGTAGTAGTAGGCGATGGAGGCGGTGACGACGCCGATCTTGGTGCCGTTCATTTCCACACGGTTGAGCGGGCAGGTCTTGCCGTACTCGCGCAGCTTGTTGAGGTTCTCCTCTACCTTCGGATGGTTGCGGTAGGCGTTGGCCGGGGAGGAAATGTACTTGCGGGTGTTGCGCGCATAGGGAGGCGCGACGTGTTCGGTGCGCTCGCCGAGCGTGACGATGCTCTTGGAGTGGTCGACGCGGGTCACAGTGCGGAACAGGACCGGAAGATCGAACTGCTCGGAGATCTCATAGGCAGCCTTGAGGAAGTCCTTGCACTCCTGGGAGTCGGACGGCTCGATCATCGGAATCTTGGCAGCCTTGGCGTAATAGCGGTTGTCCTGCTCGTTCTGGGAAGAGTGCATGCTGGGGTCGTCCGCGGAGACGATGACAAAGCCGCCGTTGACGCCGTTGTAGGCAGCGGTGAAAATGGGGTCGGCAGCGACGTTGACGCCGACGTGCTTCATCGCACACAGGCTGCGGACGCCCGCGATGCTGGCGCCGTAGGCCACTTCCGTGGCGACCTTTTCGTTGGGCGCCCACTCACAGTAGAGGGAGTCCTTGTACTGGGGGAGATTTTCGAAAATCTCAGTGCTGGGGGTCCCGGGGTAGGCCGAACAAACCTTGACGCCGGCTTCATAGGCTCCTCTGGCAATGGCTTCATTGCCGGAAAGCAGTTTACGATCCAATGTGATAACCACCTTTCTAAAAATAGCTGCTGATTTGGCTATTCTTCACAATTAGATTATAAAATAAAGCTTGCAAACTGTAAAGTTTAATCTTATAATAGCAGTATAAGTTTTTCTTATTTCACTATTTCCGAGGGGGGTGCCGGATTTGACGATCCAGCAGGTCCTTTACGTGCTCGAGGTCGCCTCGCTGCGGAGCATTTCGCAGGCGGCGCAGCGGCTTTATATCTCGCAGTCCGCCCTGTCACAGCAGCTTCGCAGGCTGGAGGAGGAGCTCGGCTATCCGATCTTCTCGCGCACCGCGCACGGGCTCGAGCTGACCAAGGACGGCAGCGTTTTCGTCCGTGAGGCGACGCCGGTGGCGGAAAACTGGAAGCACTTTTCCGCCGCGATCCAGCGCGAGCACTCGCCGGAGAAGATCCGGCTGCGGCTCGGCATCGGCTCGCGCGTCTATTCAAACAACCTGTTCTCCCAGGTGATGGACTTTTTCCGGGCGAACCCCCGGATCGAGGTCACGCTGGTCACGGAGGCGGGCAACGACGCGCTTGAGGCACTGCGGCGCGGCGAGCTCGATCTGGCGCTGGACCGGCTCCCGGTCGGCGAGGAGGAGACGGACAACAGCCGGTTCTTCTTCTGCCCGCTGATCCGAGAGCGTCAGTGCGTTCTGATGAAGCTGGACGACCCGCGCGCGGCGATGGAGGGCATCAGCTTCCGCGAGCTGCAGAACAGCACGATGATGTCCGGCCTCGAAAACTCGGCGGAGGACCGGTCCATGCGGGAGATCTGCCGGAAAAACCACATCAAGTTCAGCCGCGTCTACCGCTCCGACGGCATCGACACGAACATGCGCCTGGTCCGCGACGGCGTGGGCGTGGCGATGGGGCCGGCCTCGTTTGCGGACTACTTCCACGTCGCCGCGGTGCCGCTGGTGCCGGAGACCTGGGTCAGTCTGCAGTTCATCTGCCTCAAGAGCAGCCTCAAGCGCCCCGAGGCAAGGCAGTTCCGGGACTACCTGCTCGCGATCTGCAAGCAGCGGGAAACGCTCGCGGGCGCAAGAGCATAATAAAGGCGGTCCCGCAGCTCTCTCCACGTTCAGGCGTCCGACAGAGGGCGGTGGTTTTTTCCGTCATCGCAAACGTCACAGGGCGCGGTGCAAAACGAACTGTTTTGCACCGCGCCCTGTGCAGCGTCATATGGTCGGGATCTCGGGATCGAAGCTCGGCATGAGCTGGAGCTTGAAGAGGTTGTTGCGGTGCTTGCGGTCGATGAGCTCCTTCGTGGAAGGGTCGTCAATTTCGCCGGTGCGGATGTAGCGGTCGAGAACCGCATAGGTGAAGCCGAGGTTGTCCTCGTCGGTCTTGCCGCAGAGGCCGTCGATCGGCGGCTTCTCCACCAGGACCTCGGGCAGGCCGAGACAGCGGCCCACAGCCTTGACCTCCTGGACCGTCAGGTGGGACAGGGGACTGAAATCGCCGACCGAATCGCCGTAGCGGGTCGAATAGCCGACCCAGTCCTCGGAGAGGTTGCAGGTGTTGACCACGCGGCCGTTGCAGCTCTGGCTGACGGCGTAGACCGTGGCCATGCGGATGCGCGGGGGCAGGTTCACGATGCTCTGGTTGGAGAGCTCGAGATCCGCGGGCATCGCGTTCTTGACGCCTTCCACCGCGTCGTGGATATTGATCTCATAGCGGCGGATGCCGAGATGGTCGCAGAGCAGGTAGGCCATGTCGATGTCATGCTGGACGCCGTTCGGCATCAGCACGCCGATGACGCGGTCGCTGCCCAGAGCCGCGACGCAGACCGCCGCGGCAACGGAGCTGTCCTTGCCGCCGGAAATGCCCAGGACCGCGTTGCAGCCGGGGCCGTTGTGCTCGAAGAAATCGCGTACCCACTGGACGCATTGGGCGGTTACTTTTTCAACATCAAACATTTTCATCACACCTCGATTGAAAAAATGAGAGAAGCTTCCGCGCGGGGACGATCTGCAGGGGCAGACTCCCGGCGGCGCAGAGGGTCAGAGCGTCGGACCGACCGCTCCAATGGGTAAAGGTGAAGCCGTACTGGGTCCAGGGCTCCGGGGCCGGTCGGAAGGCCGTCTGGCGGAACGCATAGGCCAGGCCGACGCCGAGGGACTTGCCGTAGGCCTCCTTGCAGGTCCAGACCTGGATGAAGCGGCGGTCGCGGGCAGCGGCGTCCGCTATCTCGCAGACCCAGGCGCGCTCCGTGGGAGAGAGGACGCGGAAAACGGGCGGGTCGTGCGGATCGGGGGCTTTTGTGAAAAGGCGGTAGTCCTGGACGTCGACGCCGAGTGGCGAGGCGTCCAGCGCGCAGGCGACGGCGGTCTTGCAGTGGGAGAGGTTGAAGCAGAGATCCGGGCAGTCCGGGAAATACGGCTTGCCCTGCTCCCCCGTCCGGAGCTCCGGCAGATCGGAGCGGCCGGTTTCCCGGTGCACGGCATAGCGGAGCAGGAGCTCGCCCAGGATCATCCGGGTGCCGGCGGGCTCGTTTTTGACGGCGCGGATCCGCTCCTGACGCGAGACGAAGCACAGGGGCAGAAATCGGTTGACGGTCGCCATATCCAGTTGTTCCAATTGTTCAAGCAGCCAAAGCATGGGCGCAGGGCTCCTGTGTTGTGGTGCGGGAGGAATTCCCCCCTGCCGGCTTGGCCGGCTGTCCCCCCCTAATGCGCTTCGCGCATCAGAGGGGGCATTGGCGGGGCGTCGAGACGCCGCCCACTACGGGGTGGGCAGCGCCGCGGAATTGAGCCATTGGCGCATTTCGTCGCAGGCATCGGGGGTCAGGGCGAAGGTCTTCTCCCCTTCTATATTGCTGAACTCATAGCTCAGCTTGCCGCGCCAGTACTCCGCCTTGACGGAGCTGGCGTCGTAGTCCACTTCCTTCTGGGTCTTCATGTGGACGTCCGGCGTGATCTTATAGCGGAACTCACCGAGGCTGCCGGTGAAGACGTTGCCGTTTTCGAAATGGTGGAAAACGGGCAGGTAGACGCCTTCGCTCATTCCGCCATCAGCTCTTCCATCTCACCGATCAGCTCGCCGAAGAGGGCCAGCGCCTGGTTGACCGGATCCGGCGTGGACATGTCGACGCCGGCGCCCTTGAGCAGGTCGATCGGATCCTTGGAGCAGCCGCCGGAGAGGAAGCCGATATAGTCCTTGACGGCCTTCTCACCCTCGCGGAGGATGCGGCGGGACAGGGCGATCGCGGCGGAATAGCCGGTCGCGTACTGGAAGACGTAGTAGTTATAATAGAAATGCGGAATGCGCTCCCACTCGTAGGCGATCTCGTCGTCGAGAACGATGTCGTCGCCGAAGTAGAGATGGTTGAGCTTTTTGTACTCCTCGCACATCCGCTCGGCCGTCAGGGCGACGCCCTGCTGGTTGAGCCGGCCGATGATCAGCTCGAACTCGGCGAACATGGTCTGGCGGTAGAGGGTGGTGCGGAACTGCTCGAGGAAGTGATTGATCAGGTAGGCCCGCTCCTTCTTGTCGGTGGTCTTGGAGAGCAGGTACTCCATCAGAAGGGCCTCGTTGCAGGTGGAGGCGACCTCGGCGACGAAGATCACGTAGTCGGCGTCGATCGGGTTCTGGTACTTGTTGGAGTGCCAGGAGTGGAGGGCGTGGCCCATCTCGTGCGCCAGGGTGAACTGGCTGTCGAGGGTGCCGGTGTAGTTGAGCAGGACGTAGGGATGGACAAAGGCGCCGGCGGAATAGGCGCCGCTGCGCTTGCCGACGTTCTGATAGACGTCGATCCAGCGGTTGTCAAAGCCTTCCTTCAGGATCTTACGGTAGTTCTCGCCCATCGGAGCCAGGGCGTTATAGACGGTCTGCTTGGCCTCGGCGAAGGGGATCTTGACGTCGGCGCCGGGGACCAGCGGGGTGTAGAGGTCGTAGAAGTGCAGCTCGTCCACGCCAAGCAGCTTCTTGCGCAGGCGGACGTAGCGGTACATCTTGTCCATGTTCTGGTGGACGGCCTCGATCAGGTTGTGGTAGACGCTGACCGGGACGTTGGTGTTGTCCAGAGAGGCCTCGAGCGGAGAGGCGTACTTGCGGGCGTCGGCGTTGAACTGCAGGGCCTTGACCTGGGAATTCAGGATCGCGGCCACGGTGTTCTTATGGGCGGCCCAGGTGTTGTAGGTGTTCCGGAACGCGGACTTGCGGAGCTCGCGGTCCGGGCTCTCCATGTAGGAGATGTATGTGCCCTGAGACAGGGGGTGCTTGCCGCCGTCCTTGTCCACGGCGTCCGGGAAGGTCAGGTCGGCGTCGGCGAACTTGGAGTAGATGTCGTCCGGGGCGGAGGACATTTCGCCGGTCATGGCCAGCAGCTTTTCCTCGGCGGGGCTGAGGACGTGGGCGGCATGGCGGCGGATGTTGAAGAGATAACGGCGGTAACGCTCGAGGCCGGGCTCCTCGGCGTAGAAGCGATCCATGGCCTCGTCGGGGATGGCCATGATCTCGGGGGTCTCAAATGCAGTGGCGGAGGAGAAGGCGACGTAGGCGGACATCATCATGCCGTACATCTCCTGATACTTGGCCACGCGCGTGTCCTCGTCGTTGCGGCGGGCGGCGTAGTTGGCAAGGTTGCTCAGCACGACGCCGGCCTGCTCCATCTTCTGCGCGAAGGCAAGGAGGGTCTGGGCGTTCTCCGCCAGCTTGCCGGCGCAGCCCGCGATCTGAGCGGTCATCGTCTTCAGCTTTTCCAGATCTTCCTTCCAGGCTTCGTCGGTGGGGTACATGTCCTCGACCGCCCAGCGGTCGATTTCGGGAACTTCGGAACGCTCCGGGATTTTTTTCGTTTCAGCCATGATTGTTACACCTTTCTGTATGGAAATTCAAATAATCTCAATCGTGATGCTTGACGCGGTCGAGGCGGAAGGCCACCGAGCGCTGCAGGTAGTCCAGATATTCGCCGTCGCGGCACATGGTCTTGCCGGGGCTGTCGGAGAGCTTGGCGACCGGGCGGCCGTTGACGGTCTGGAGCTTGATGACGATGTTAAGCGGGTCCTCGCAGGTGTCGTTGGAGCAGAAGGTGCCGATGCCGAAGGAAACCTTGGCACGATCCTTGAAGTGGTCATAAAGGGCTTGCGCGCGGTCGAAGTCGAGGCTGTTGCTGAAGAGCAGGAGCTTTGTCTTCGGGTCGGCGCCGTAGCTCTCGTAGTGGCGGATCATCTTCTCGCCCCACTCGTAGGGGTCGCCGCTGTCGTGGCGGACGCCGGTGAAGTTGTTGACCATCGCGCGGTTGAAGTCGAGCAGGAAGAGGTCGGTCGTCACGGTGTCGGTCAGGGCAGTGCCGTTGTCGCCGCGGTACTCGTCGTACCAGTCCTCCAGGGCGTAGAAGTTCGTATAGGCCAGGGGAATGGAGTCAATGCCCTGGTACATCTGGACGAACTCGTGGGCGTAAGTGCCGATCGGGGTCAGGTTGTATTTCCAGGCCAGCCAGACGTTGGAGGTGCCGATGCAGTTCTTCGTCTCCTGGGCGAAGCGGCGGACAACGACCTCCTGCCACTCGCGGGAGAGCCGCCTGCGGCAGCCGAACTCGGCGAAGGAGAAGGTGTACTTGCCGGAGTTGAAATCGGCGATCTTCTGATTCAGGCGTTCCTCTGCGGAGGCGCGGAGGGTGGCGTAGTCGTACTTCATGCGGAAGTAGACCTCGTTGACGATCTCGAGCAGGTAGATCTCAAACTGCATAGCGGAGAACAGCGGGCCGTGGACGCAGATGTTCAGCTCGCCCTTGCGGCTCAGCTCCACCTTGACGTAGTCGCGGATCGGGTGCCAGAGGCGGAGAAACTCGACGTAGTCGTCCTTGATGAAACGGATCGAACGCAGGTAGTCCAGCTCGTCCTTTTTGAAGGTCAGCTTGCAGAGGTGGTCGATCTGGGCGTTGATCTCCTTGTACATCTCTTTCGTGAACACGACTCCCTCGTTCCGGCAGCGGAAGTAGTACTCGCCGGACAGGTCGGTGTGCTTGTGGAAGATAACCTGGTCCATGTTGAACTTGTACAGATCGGTGTCCAGCAGGGATACAATTATGGGTTCCAGCTTCATGTTGTTTTATCTCCTTAGAACCAATGTATTTTTTTGCCTATCTATATCATTATCCCATGTTCCCATGGTCTTGTCAAGTCCTTTCCCCCTGCAAAAAGATTCGGAAAACCGCATTTATGCATTGCGAAAACCGAAAGAATGTTATATAATCAGCTTGACAGCACAGGCGCATCGGCGCCCATCCATTTGCGCAAACCTTTTCCGGAATACAGAAAGGAGCAGAATACTATGGGACTTATCGCAGCCGGCCTCGGCGCATTGAACGGCGTTCTTGCAGATCAGTGGAAGGAGTTCTTCTACTGCGACGCGATTGATCAGGACGTGCTCGTCGTCAAGGGCCAGAAACGCATCTCCGGCCGTTCCAGCAACACCAAGGGCAACGACAACATCATCTCCAACGGCTCGCTGATCGCCGTCGCCGACGGACAGTGCATGATCATCGTCGAGCAAGGCAAGATCGTGGAAGTCTGCGCGGAGCCCGGCGAATTCAAGTATGACACCTCCACCGAGCCGAGCATCTTCACCGGCAAGCTCGGCACCAGCATCAAGGAAACCTTCAAGCTGATCGGCAAGCGCTTTACCTTCGGCGGCGACCCCGGCAAGGATCAGCGCGTCTACTACTTTAACACCAAGGAGATCGTCGACAACAAGTTCGGCACCCCGACGCCGATCCCCTTCCGCATCGTCGACCGGAACATCCGCCTGGACATCGACGTGTCTGTCCGCTGCAGCGGCATCTATTCCTACCGCATCGCCGATCCGCTGCTGTTCTACGCCAACGTCTGCGGCAACGTCGAGCGCGACTACAGCCGCTCCGAGATCGACACCCAGCTCAAGACGGAGTTCATCTCCGCCCTCCAGCCCGCCTTCGCAAAGATCGGCGAACTGGAGATCCGTCCGAGTGCCCTGCCGGCCCACGCCGAGGAGCTCAGCGAGGCGATGAACGTCGCCCTGTCCAAGAAGTGGGGCGAGCTCAGAGGTCTTGAGGTCGTCTCGATCGCGATGAACCCGATCACCCTCTCCGAGGAGGATCAGACCCTCATCAAGCAGGCGCAGCACGCGGCGATCATGCGCGATCCCACGATGGCGGCGGCCTCCCTCGTCGAGGCGCAAGGCCAGGCCATGAAGGACGCGGCCAAGAACAGCTCCGGCGCGATGACCGGCTTCATGGGCATGGGCATGGCGCAGCAGGTCGGCGGCGTGAACGCCGGCTCCCTCTTCGCGATGGGCCAGCAGCAGGCCGAGCAGGCTGCGGCGCAGACGCCCGCCGCCCCGAGCGCTGCCGGCTGGACCTGCCCGAAGTGCGGCGCAGTCAACACCGGCAAGTTCTGCCAGGAGTGCGGCGAGAAGAAGCCCGTCGACGGCTGGACCTGCCCGAAGTGCGGCACGGTCAACAAGGGCAGGTTCTGCCAGGAATGCGGCGAGAAGAAGCCCACAGGCGAACCGCTGTACAAGTGCGACAAGTGCGGCTGGGAGCCCGAGGACCCGAAGCATCCGCCGAAGTTCTGCCCGGAGTGCGGCGATCCCTTCGACGACAAGGACATTCAGTAATCCATCTTCCCGCTGAGGAACAGAAAGACCCGGTTCCCGGAAATCTTCCGGGAACCGGGCCTTTTCCATCGGCCTACAGGACGCGGTCGGTCAGGCAGTCGTACCAGTGGACGTAGAGCCTGCCGTTGACCCAGAGGCGCTCGCTGTCGGGCAGAAGCTCGTGCCAGGGCTTGCCCCAGTGCTCCTGCTCCCAGTCGTCGCGATTGAAGCGCCGCCAGAGGACGGTGCGGCCCTCACGGTCCAGATACTGCTCCGAGACGACGCCGGTCTGGTAGTCCTCGACGTCCATCACGCGGAGGGTGTCGCAGGTTTTTCCGCCCATGCTCAGCTCACAGCGGTCGACCACGTCCATCACTGCACGGCCCTCCGGGCAGCGAACCTGATCGCCGGTGCGGACGATCTCGCCCTTCGGGACCAAATGGGTCACGGCGCCGACGTTGTCCTCGCCGAAGCCCCAGTTCATGGTGAAGTCCTCGCCGTCGAGGAAGGTGTGCAGAATGCGGACGCCGTGTTCGCGCCGACAGACGGCCAGGAAGCGGGAGTGGGTGTCGGTGAGCTGGCCGTAGAACTCGGTCTGCTCGCCGGGATCGGAGGGGTCGCTGCAGCCGGTGGGATCGACGCCGTGGCCCACTGCGTGGATCTCCACGCAGTCGAGCCCGTGGATGACGGCACGGCCGACAACTTCGTTATCATAATAGTAGGTGCATCTGCGGGAGGGCTGATCGTACATGCCCCAGGACAGCTTCTCGCCGACCTTCGGGACAAAGAACCAGCCCATCAGCTCCTCGCAGAGGATCGGCGCGGGGGCGCCGGTGACGCGAATCTTGTATTCGGGTAAAAGATCGGGCAGTTTTTTCATGGGTAACGCTCCTTTCGCAGGGTGCGGCATCGGATAGGCCTTCCGGAAACTCTCTCTGGCATTGTGCAGGCGGCTCTTGACCGTACCGAGGGGGATATTCAGCCGCTTGGCGATCTCCGCCTGCGGCAGCTCCTTCCAGAAGTAGAGATAGAGGATCTGTCGATCCTTGTCGCCGAGCTTCTCCAGCGTTTCCTCCACGACGCTCCGGACCGCGAGGCCGCGGACGCCGGTGACCAGGCGGTTCTCGTGGAGCTCGTCGATGGGGATTTCCAACTGGGCGCTCTTGCGGCGGAAATAGTCGGTACACTTGTTCCGCGCGATGCTCAGGATCCAGGCGCGGAAGGCGTCCGGATTTTTGAGTTTGTCAAAGTTCTGATAGGCCGAGATCCAAGTCTCCTGGAGGACGTCGTCGGCGTCCGCCTGCGACTGCAGACGGAAGCGCACGAAGCGCTCCACCGAGATCCGCTCGCGCTGCATCAGCGTTTCAAAAGAATCCATGCCGTCACCTCCTTTTCCCAAAAATCTGCTGAAAACCGGTTTTCACTTAAATAGACGGGTTTCAGGCGGGAAAAGGTTCATTCTGCGAAATGTTTTTTGAAAGGGAGCTCCCTCGGAAGGGAGCTCCCTTTTGGTGCGGGGGAATCCTCCGGCGCTGCGTGCATCAGAGGGGGCATTGCGGAGCGTCGGGACACCGCCTCCTGCGAGGCGGGACGGCGTCGGATTTATTGCACGGCGACGCCGTTGAGCTCGACGCCCTCGTCGGCCTTGATGAGAAGGTACTTGACGCCGCCGAACTCGCGCATCGAGACGAGGTCGGTGCGATCCGGGGCGACCTTGATCACGACGTCGGGGGTCTTGTACTCGAGCTGGCTGGCGTTGAGCAGGTTCTGGGGCGGGACGGGATTGTCCACGCCGAAGGCCTGCTCATAGTTCACGCGGAAGGCGGCTGCCTTCGCCGCGCTGACGCCGGAGGATTCCAGGATCTCGCCGACCTCTCTGGCTCCGACGGTCAGGGGCTCCGGGATATGGGCCTCCTTGTGGGTGACGGCCATCTCGCGGAGCTCGCGGTGGACGGTCTGGACCAGGGAGAGGCTGCACTCGTTCTCAAGCGAATCGACGAGCACCTCGCGGAAGGCGTCCTTCTGTGCGCCGAGGGTCATCGGCGGGCGGGTATGGAAGACTGCTTCGACGAAGCTCTCATAGCTGTCCTCCTTCGAGCGGTGGTAGAACAGGGCGCCGTAGAGATTGGCGGCGCGGTCGTCAAAGGCCGGGAATAAGAAGCCCAGTTCGGGGGCGGAGACCGTCCAGTCCGCGCCGCGGTTGTGGAAGGCCTGCTCGGCGGCGTCGTAGCGGAAGGACGGGCGGCCTTCCTTAACCGGGCAGATCGAGCAGAGAATATAAGTAAACTGCGTGTCGCCGCCGTCGGCCTGCGTTTCGCCGTCCCCGGAGCGGTAGGGAACGTCATAGGTGTCGCAGGCGAGCAGAAGCAGGACGCCGACATTCTCGCCCAGTCGGACCGTGGCGGCGATCTTGCCGTAGAGCTCTTTTCGAGCCTCGGCGTCGGAAAGCTTAGAGTCGCGGAGCTTCATGAGCAGGCCGTGCTCCGGGCTCGACTGGACCTGGGCCGTGGAGAAGACGACGTCAGACAGGGTCTTCCCCATCGTGCCGGAGACGGCCTTCTTGAGCAGCTCGTGGTATTTCTCCTGCTCCTCCACCGGGAGCATGGCCATGGAGTCGTCAAAGGTCGTGACGATCTCGCCGAACTGGTTGATGTAGCAGCCGTGGATCTTCGTGATATTGCTCCGGTCGGGCCGCAGCCTGCGCCGCAGCTCGGCGGCTTCCTTGTCGATCATGGTGCATTCCTCTGTTTCTTCAAATTGCAGGAGGAATTATACCATGCGCCGTGCCGGAATGCAAGCGCGAATCCGTGGCCGGCCAGGGGAGCTGCCGCGAAGCGCAGGATCATGCAGGGAAGCGTTTCACTGCATTGCCGTATCACGGCTCCAGCGGCGCGTCCAGCGCGATTTCGAGGGTAAGAACTTCGTCCGGGGCGCTGGCGAAGCTGTAGGTGACGGTGATCAGGGGGTGGAGCTCGACGCCGCCGAAGTACACGGTATAGGCGCTGGCTTCCACGCTGTGAAGGATCAGGGTGTCGTTCTCGACAGAAGAGGTCAGGTATTGCAGGATGCCGGGAATGTTTTCTTCCGTCGGGAC
>JAFPFL010000058.1 GCA_017425545.1 Oscillospiraceae bacterium
CTACGCTGAGAACCCGGAGAAGACCTGCCCCATTCCGGACCTAGAGGATCTCGCCAACGCGGCGCGCTATGTGCAGCGGCCGGAGGCAACCGCCGACGGACAGTTCGTGACCGGGATCAACTGTCTGGCGGAGACCGCTGTGCAGCAGATGCAGCTGACCAAGGAGCAGTATCACAAGACCGGCGGATACATCGCCTGGCACGGATATCAGAGCTTCAAGCCCGGCGAGGTCACGCCGGAGGAGTGCCATCAGATCGGCGTGGAGACCGCGCAGCATCTCTGGGGCGACCGCTTTCAGGTGCTCGTGACCACGCATTTGGACCGGCACCACCTGCACAACCACTTCATCATCAATTCCGTCTCCTTCGTGGACGGGAAGAAGTACAACTACTCGAAGCAGGAGCTGTACTATATGCGCGAGGTGTCGGACTATTACTGCAGGCGGCACGGCCTGTCCGTGATCCCCGTTCCGCACAAGGCGGCGTCCCGTCCGGTGCACTTCGATGAGAAGGACGGCAAGCCCACGCGCTATAACGTCTATCGTGAGGACATTCTCGAGGCGTTTCACTCCAGCTTCACCATCCGCGAAGCGGAGGCATATCTTCGCCGTCTGGGGTACATCACGGACTTCACGAGCGAGCTGCATTTTCGCATCCGGCTTCCGCAGTACAAGCACTTTACCCGGCTTGATACGCTGAACCCAAGCTGGGTGCCGGAGCGAATGCACGAGCTGCTCACGTGGCATTCCCGCGATGTGCGGCCGGCGCGGGTGCGCCAGCCGGAGCTTCCGGAGGCGCTGCGATCTGTCTTCCGTTCACATGGAAAGCCGTCGCACATCTATCGGCTCTATCTGTATTACTGCTATCAGCTGGGGATCCTCCCAAAGGGCACGACCTACAAACCGAACAGCCCGTTTCTCCGGGAGGAGCTGCGGCGGCTGGATCAGATCGACCGGGAGACGCGCTTCCTCGCGGAGCACAAGATTGAAACAATGGACGAGCTGCATTCTGTCATGGAGGAAACGCAGACAGAGCTGGATCGGCTCACCGCCGAGCGGCAGACGCTTCGAAACAAACTGCGCCGGGCAGACCCGGCAGAAAAGGACATTTTGAGGACAAGGAAAAATGAAATCACAGCCGCGATCCTGCCCTTGCGGGAACGGTTGAAGCTGTGCAGCGGGATCGAATCGCGATCCCTGCACATGCAGAAAACTATGGATTTGGTCTATGACAATGAGCTTCGGCATCGGGACCAGCGGGAAAGGAGTCATGTGAAACATGAGTATGGTTTGGAACGCTGAGTCGGATGCAGGGAAGGAGGATGCAGCATTGAGCCCTGATATCAATCGGATGCCGAATATGGAAGATGTGAAGATTCCCCGGTTTGTGACGATCACGCAGGCGGCGAAGATGGGCGTCATGTCCGTCTACAGCCTGCGCCTGATGCTCAAGCAGGGGCAGCTCCCCGGATATTACGCCGGAACGCGGTTCTATATCAATCTCGATCGTCTGCTGGAGCAGCTCGAAAACGGGAACAGCGCCGCCGGACAGGAGCCGAAACCGGCGTAAAACCGCAAAAGGGAGGCCGCACAATCACAGTGCGGTCTCCCTGAAATTTTGAAAAATAAATTTTTTGTTGACACTTTCTGTTGACACTTTCGCAAAAACCGGAGGAAACAAGAAAAGAAAAAAGCCTCGAACCATTGAGATTCAAGGCTTTTTCCTGGCACGCCGTAAGGGATTCGAACCCCTGACCTTCTGGTCCGTAGCCAGACGCTCTATCCAGCTGAGCTAACGGCGCTCAAGCGCTTTAGTATATTAGCACAGTCGGATGTGAAATGCAAGCCCTTTTTGAAAAAAGTTTTTCGCTTACATTTCGAGCGTGTTTTTCAGGTCCTCGGCCTTGTCGGCGGCATTTTGCATGGCGTCGTTCATGGCCTGACGGCTTTTCGGATTTTTCCACAGCGCCGTCATCACTGCGGCGCCCAGACCCATGCCGAGCAGCAGGTGCTTCATCGTTTTCATCGTGCATCGCCTCCGCATTCAGTATGTCCGATGCGCGCGCTTTGATTCCTGCCAAACTGCGGATTGAATCAACCGCGAAATCTGTGATATAATAAAATGTCGAAATATGTTTCTCAGGAGGTCTGTTATGGATCTGCGTGTACTGGCGGTGGGCGACGTCTGCGGCGTGGCCGGACTGCAGTTTTTATCCGAGCGTCTCAAGGCGCTCAAGGCCGAACAGAATATCGATTTCTGCGTCGTGAACGGGGAGAACGCCAACGTCGTCGGCGTCACGCCCCGGCAGGCGGACGATCTCTTCGCCGCCGGCGCGGACGTGATCACGCTCGGGAACCACACCTGGGTGCGCTATGAGCTGCAGCCCTATCTGGACTCGCACAAGCGCATTCTGCGCCCGGCGAACTTCGCGCCGCAGTGCCCGGGGCGCGGCTGGGGCGAATTCAAGACGAAGAGCGGCGTCGAGCTCACGGTCGTGAACCTCATGGGCCGCTTCACGCTCGACGTGAACACGGATAACCCCTTCCTCGTCGCCGACGAGATCCTCGATCAGGTGCAGACGAAGATCGTCCTCGTCGACCACCACGCCGAGGGCACGAGCGAAAAGCGCGCCATGGGCTTTTATCTCGACGGGCGCGTCTCCGCCGTCTGGGGCACGCACACGCACGTGCAGACCTCGGACGCCGAGGTGCTGCCGAACGGCACGGGCTACATCACCGACCTCGGCATGACCGGCCCCGCGAACTCCGTCCTCGGCATCGAGCCGGAGCAGAGCATCGGCCGCTTCCTCGGCGATCCGCCCCGGCGCTATGACGCGGCGGCGGGAAGGTGCAAAATGGAGGGCGCGGTCTTCAC
>JAFPFL010000059.1 GCA_017425545.1 Oscillospiraceae bacterium
ACCCGCGAGCAGATCGTGACCTTTCTCTACCGCTATGAGGGCAGCCCCGAGGCAGCGGCTCCGAAGGTCGTCTATACGGATATGAACAAGGTCAGCTCCTGGGCAAAGGACGCCGTGAACTGGGCGGCGAGCGAGAATATCCTCGTGGGCAGTCTCGAGCACGGCAGACCCTATCTCCGCCCGCGGGCCAACTGCACCCGCGCGGAGCTCGCCACGATCCTGATGCGCTATGTGCACCCGGAGGAGCGGAAGGAGTTCATCCCGCCCGAGATCTCCGCGACCCCGGTCGTCTGCAGCGCGAAGGCAACGATCGACGGCAGGCTGATCGGAAAGCTCTACGGCGGTTCGTCCAACATTGCAGCGACCGATGCCCTGGTCAACGTGTCGGATCTCGCCGCGGTCTGGTCCGGCTTCGGCTTCACCACCTCGATCAGCGCGGCGAACATCTATACCTGCACCGTCACCTTCCGGGGCAAGGTCTACACCTATACCAACGGCGTCAGCAGCGCCCGCTACGACGGATACAACTGGTATATTCCCGTCCGCGATCTACCGATCCGGCTCAGCTATTCCGAATACCTTGATACCAAGGAAAACCACGCCTTCTATACGCTCCTGCCGGACGTCTCCAAGATCCCGAGCGGACGCAAGGTGCCCGTTCTGATGTACCACGCGGTGGACGACACCGCCTTCGCCGGCGGCTCTCTGGTTCTGTTTGTGAAGCCCGAAAACATGGAGGCCCAGCTCAAATATATCAAGAACAACGGCTACTCCGCGATCTGGTTCGAGGATCTGCCGAATCTCGCCTCCTATCAGAAGCCGGTGATACTGACCTTTGACGACGGCTACCGGAACAATTACACCGTTCTCTTCCCCCTGCTCAAAAAGTATCAGATCAAGGCGACGATCTTCATCTTCCCGAACAACATCGGCACGAACAAGAATTTCCTGACCTGGGACATGGTGAAGGAAATGCAGGACTCCGGCCTCGTCTCCTTCCAGAGCCACACCATGTCGCACCGTGACCTGGATACGCTGACCGAGGCGGAACAGCGCTACGAGCTTGAGGAATCCAAGCGGATCATCACCGAGAAAACCGGCAAGGAATGCTTCGTCCTCTGCTTTCCGACCGGGAAGTACAACGCCGACACGCTGAAGCTGGCAAAGCAGAGCTATCTCTTCGGCCTCAAGATGCGGGGCAATCTCTACACGACCGGCTCCGACCGCTACGTGATCCCGCGCTATTACGTCTCCCGCGACACGACGCTGGCACAGTTCGTCGGTATGATCCGGCATTGAGCCGCGCCTTTCCCGGCAGGGCCCGCGGGGATCCATTGAGATCCCCGCGGGCCCTGCTTTCGCGCTTCCCGCAGAGATCGGTTTTCCCCGAAATTTGACACTTGACTAATAAACAAAATGCAGTATAATAAAGGTTGTCGGCTGAAAAATCAATTTATCTGCACGATTGTGTGATATATACACAGGAATACTAACGCAGCTGCGCCGATATGAGGGAATGCGATATGGGCAGGTTATCTGAGATCTGGAACAATGAAACGCACGTCTGCAGGCAGTGTCTGAACCGCATTTACGGCACGTCGCTCCTGCCGCCGGACTGCCGCTACTCCACTTATTCCATGCCCTGCCCGGGCTGTGGGCAGATGCATCAGATCCCGATCGGCTATACCCTCAAGGGGCGCGCGAAGATCCTGTTTCAGAAGAGATCGCAGGCAGGGCGATAACCGCTGCACGCGCCGCGCATGAAAAGACTCCGTCATTCCAGAGAATGACGGAGTCTTTTCATCTGTTCCGCGGCGCTTCAGCGGTACTGGACGCGAAGGCCCTTGATATACAGCGGGTTGACCTCAGCGGTCACGCGGTCGCCGACCGCACAGTCGATGCCGTTGACGTCCACGACCGCGTGGACCATTCCGACGTGGCCGAGCACGCGGCACTTCTTTCCGCCGACAGAGACCAGAATCTTGCGCGGGAACATCAGATACTTCAGGTTCTTCAGGACGCCGCGCAGGCAGTCGCGGAAGCGGAAGGTGTCGTTTTCCCGCTCGGCGGTGAAGCCGTTGTACCAGCCCAGGCCGATGACGGCGACGCGCATCTGTCCCTTTGCGCGGAAGGTGGCGCCGTAGCCGACGGTCTGACCCTTCTGCAGCTCGCGCACGGCGTCGATCGTGCATTCGGCATAGCCGATCTTCTTGAGGCCGAGCCGCTCCTTGAAGCTGAGTCTGCCGAGGAAGGCGGAGCCGATGCGCACGGCGTCCATGTGCATCTCCGGGTGACGGACGAAGGCGTGGGAGTTGCAGCAGTGCGCCATGCCGGTCTCGTAGCCGGCCTCGTTGATCCGCTTGATCAGCGCGTAGAAGGCGTCATACTGCTGCTTCGTGGCCTTTTCATTGCAGAAGGCGCTGTGGAAGTGCGTGTAGATGCCGGTAATCGCCAGGCTCTTCATATACTCGTAGAGCGAGATGATCTTGTCGAACTCCTCCGGGAAGAAGCCGAAGCGGCCCATGCCGGTGTCGATGCAAAGATGGACCTCGGCAATCGTCGAGCGCTCCGCCGCGATGCCGTTGATCGCGACCGCGGTGTCGTAGGAGCCGACGGAGAGGATCACGTTCAGATCCAGCAGCTCGTTGATCTCGGCGGGATCCGCCGTCGAGCGGAGCATCAGGATCGGCGCGTCCGGGAACTGCTCGCGGAGCTGCTCCGCCTCGCGGATCTCGGTGACCGCAAAGCGGTCGATCCCGTTTTCATGCAGGATCCTGGAGAACGGCACCAGGCCGATGCCGTAGCCGTTGCCCTTGAGCACGCCCCAGATCGGGACGGGACCGGCAAAACGGCGGATCGTCTGAATGTTATGGACCAGCGCCTCACGCTCAACAACGTAGGATTTCATAACCGCACCTCTTTCTCTCGCATCTGAATGCCTGTGCTTATTTTCCCCGGTTTTTGATCAGATACAGCTTTTTGCGCACTTCCTTGAAGGCGGAAGTGGATTTTTCGATCGTCTTATACCAGAACGGCTTCAGGACCAGGTCCATCTCGCCGACAAATTCCGTGTAGTCTCCGCCGAAGCCGCGCTTGAACTTGACCAGGCCGTAGAGCGGATGATCCTCGCCCACGTCGCCGGGAACGCCGCGGAAATCGTAGACGCGGCAGCCGGTCTCGACTGCCCAGCGGATCATCTCCCACTGGAGCAGGTAGTTCGGCATATAGTTGCGGTGCTCGTTCGAGCTCGCGCCGTAGAGATACCAGACCTTGTCGCCGTAGTGGATCGCCAGCGTGCCGGCGATCGGGATCGCCTTGACGCTCCCGTCCTCCTGCGGCTCGTCGAGGAAGGCCATGTAGAGGCGGGCATGCTCGCCGAGGTTGTCCAGCATATCCGCAAAGTACTGCGGCTCGCGGGTCACGAAGCCGTCGCGTACGCCGGTGGTCAGCATGAGCCTGCCGAACTCGGGGACCATCTCCTTGCCGCAGATCTCGATGCGGACGCCCTTGCGCTGGGCCAGGCGGATGTTGTAGCGTGTCTTCTGGTGGAAGGACGCCAGCAGCTCCTCCTCACTTCTGCCGTTGAGATAGAGGCGGAACACGTAGCGGGGCTGGATCGCCTCGAACTTCGCGCCGCCGGATTTGATGATGAAGCCGTACTTCAGCATGTAGTCGGTGAAGGCGGTCTCTGAGGAGGGGATATCGGGGTCGATCTTGAAGACGTAGGCGTGGTATTCCTTCGCAAGCTCCTTCGCCTTCGCGAACAGCTCGTCCATCGTGGCGTAGTCGTCGATGTCGCAGACCGGGCCGCGGCCGGCATACATCATAGCCTTGCCGAAGCCGGGCATTTTCCGGATCAGGATCGACAGCGTGCCCTTGATGGCGCCGTCCTCGCCGCGGCAGGCGATCGCGCGCCAGGTCCACGCGGATTTCTGCTTTGCCCAATAGGAGCTCTGCGCAAAATTGCCCTTCGGATGGCCCTGGACAAAGGCCTCGTACTCGGCAACGGTTTTTTCGGTGATGAATTCGGTCATGATACAGACATATTCTCCCTTTTAATCTTACGATACCGTTATCTTAGCACAGGCGCATCGGATTTGCAAGGACTTTTCGACGCTTTGAACGGCGAAAACCGCACCTGCAGCCGGGCGGCGCCGGACAAACGCCCGCGCCCCGGCCGCGCCGCACTTTGGCCTCCGCAGACGAAAAAAGCCGGAATTCTTTGCTTTTTACGCAATTTTTCTCTTGACAACGGCCTCCTGGTCCGCTATAATCAATGCGCAAAAGAAAGAAGGTCGGTTGCGCCGCCTCACCTCACGCCCCGGGCAAAGAGGTTCACACATCGATTCTCGGAGTCTCCGGGGTTTTGTGCGGGTGCAGTCGGCATCCGCTTTGTTGTATTTATTGGAGGTGTTTTCGATCGCTAAATTAACCCATCAGTTAAACGAAGAGATTCAGGACAAGGAGCTCCGTGTCATCGGTCCGGACGGCGCACAGCTTGGCATCATG
This sequence comes from Oscillospiraceae bacterium, assembly GCA_017425545.1. Classification (GTDB taxonomy): domain Bacteria; phylum Bacillota; class Clostridia; order Oscillospirales; family Oscillospiraceae; genus JAFRPC01. Next base: position 4,510 of record JAFPFL010000059.1, read on the forward strand.
TCCAGCGAGGCCGCTCTGGAAATGGCTGCAGAACAGGATCTGGATCTGGTCAAGATCTCTCCCACCGCGAATCCCCCTGTCTGCAAGATCATGGACTATGGCAAATTCCGCTTCGATCAGATGAAGAAGGAAAAGGAATCCCGCAAGAATCAGCGCGTCGTCGAGATCAAGGAGATCCGCATGTCTCCGGGCATCGATACCAACGATCTCAACACGAAGATGAAGAACGCGATCAAGTTCCTGAACGACGGCAACCGCGTCAAGGTCAGCGTCCGCTTCCGCGGCCGCGAGATGGCCCACACCAATATCGGTGAGCAGCTGCTGCATCAGTTTGCTGAGGGCTGCGCGGAAGTTGCCGCCATGGAGAAAAACCCCAAGCTTGAGGGACGGTTCATGTTCATGTTCCTGTCTCCGAAGGCAGAGCCGAAGAAATAACAGACCTTCTTAGTATTAACGAAAAAGGAGTATCAACTATGCCGAAACTGAAGACCCATAGCGGTGCCAAGAAGAGATTCAACCTCACCAAGACCGGCAAGGTCAAGAGAGCACACGCGTTCAAGAGCCATATCCTCACCAAGAAGACCACCAAGCGTACGCGTCGTCTGAGAACCACGACCTACGCGGACGTCACCAACCAGGAAGCCATCAAAAAGATGATTCCGTACAAGTAAGAGATAGGAGGATATACAAATGGCACGTGTAAAAGGCGCAATGATGACGCGCAAGAGAAGAAATAAGACCCTGCGGCTTGCCA
>JAFPFL010000060.1 GCA_017425545.1 Oscillospiraceae bacterium
ATCAAACCGCTCTGCATGATGCCAAACTGGCCGCCCGCAAGGAGGCCGAACAAGCTGTAGACGAAACTTGGGAGGCGCTGGCGGAGGAATACAGTCTGAACGAGGAATGCGAGGACTGCCCCGTCACCGTTTATGCGCATTATTACAAAAACGAGGACGAAGATCTAAGCGGAGACGGTACCGCAGATGCAACGATCCGGGTTTTTCGCAGTGATTCTCCCGTTGACCGGGCCAGCTTCCTTTCCGGCAGAGCGCCTGAAGCGGAAGGAGAGATCGCAATCGACCGGATGCACGCCGACAACGTGGGCTTGCGCATTGGCGACAGCCTGAAAGTCGGCGGGAAAACCTTCCGGATCGTCGGCCTGCTCTCCTACGTCAACTATATCACGCTCCATGAGAATAACAACGCTCTGATGTTCGACGCCTTCGGCTTTGACGTCGGCATGGTGACGCCTGCGGACTTCGAGGCTCTCGGCGCACGGACGCATTATTCCTACGCCTATTTCTACGAAACGAAACCGGCGAATGATTACGAGAAGGCCGACCGGGCGAACGACTTCCTCAAGATCCTGCTGACCCAGACGGTAAAGGCGGACGCTCAAATCGAGGATTACGTTCCCGTTTATCTCAACCAGGCAGTCAATTTCGCCCCGGACGACATCGAAAGCGACACCGCAGGAACGGAGATTCTGGTCTATATTCTGATCGCTGTCATTGCGTTTATCTTTGCCGTCACGATCGACAGTACGATCGAAAAGGAAGCGCCTGTCATCGGGACTCTCCGTGCCTCCGGCTTTACGAAGGGCGAGCTGATCCGCCATTATATGACGGTTCCCGTTATCATCACGCTTCTCGGCGCAGCGCTCGGAAACCTGCTCGGCTATACGGTCTTTAAGGACGTAGCCGTGGACCTTTACTACAACAGCTACAGCATGCCGAAGTATCAGACGGTTTGGAGCCCCGCCGCTCTGGTGAAAACGACGATCATCCCGCTGGTTCTGATGTTCTGCATCAATCTTACGGTCATCGTTTCCAGACTGCGTTTGAGCCCGCTGCGATTTCTGCGCCGAGATCTGAAACGGACGAAGCGCGCCAAGGCCCGCCGTCTTCCGCGCTGGAGCTTTCTGCGCCGCTTCCGCATCCGGATCCTGCTGCAGAACATTCCGAACTATCTGATCCTTACCTTCGGCGTCGTGTTCATCGAAATCATGCTTTGCTTTGCCTTCGGCTTCCCCGATTCGCTGGATCACTACGCTCAAAACGCGCCGGATATGCTGTTTGCAAAGTACCAGTACCTCCTGACGGACACCGAGGATGAAGACGGAACGGAGATCACCGTCGATTCGCCGGAGGCTGAACGCTTCAGCGCTGCGGCCCTGCTTTTGAAAAACGGGACGCACGACGAGTCGGTGACGGTTTACGGCTATGAATCGGGCAGCCGCTACGTGAGCATCCGCGAAAGCCTGACCGGCAGCGAGGTATGCGTTTCCAGGGCTATGTCCCAGAAATACGGCTTGCGGGCAGGGGACACGGTCCGTCTGTCCGAAAAGTATAAGCATAAGGACTATGAATTCCGGGTCATGGGCATATTTGACTATGACGGCGGCGTAGCGCTTTTCCTCCCGAATGAAAACTTCAATCAACTGTTCGATCGGGACGCCGGGAGCTTCAACGGCTATTTTTCGAATACGGAGCTTGCGGATCTGCCGGAATCCAAAATCGCAAGCGTGATGACCGCCAGAGATATCACGAAGATCACCGATCAGCTCGATCATTCCATCGGCGGCTTCATGGGTGTTTTCCAATATGCGCTGCTCGCGCTGTCCGTGATTCTGCTCTATCTGCTCAGCAAGATTATCATAGAGAAGAACGAGCATGCAATTTCGATGGTCAAGATCCTCGGCTTCCGAACCGGTGAGATCGCCTCGCTCTATATTCTGACCACGGCCATTATGGTGTTGTTCTCCGCTCTGATCGGATTTGCAGCAGGCTATACGGTCATTCAGGTGTTTTTCCGGATCTTTATGATGCGCATGGACGGCTGGTTCTCCTTCTATCTCAGCCCGTCCGGCGGTGTGCTTGCGATCCTGTTCGTCATCCTCGGCTACGCCCTGGTAACGGCGATCGATTTCCACCGGATCAAGCGGATTCCGCTGGACGAAGCGCTTAAAAACGTTGAATAACGACCTGTAAAGCAATACGGTGCAGCCCGTTTGGGCTGCACCGTACGTCTATTGAGGCGGGATTATTCTTTGCCGAACAGCCGCTCCTTCTGTACCTGGAGCTCGGTTACGCGCTTTTTGCTCAGCGGATAAACGAAGCGGAGCAGGACCCAGACCAGGAGGAACAGGACGGCGGGGATCATGACGGAGTAGTTGTACATTGTCTTGAGCGCCGAATCGCTCAGCGCCTCGGTCTTGAGCTGGCTGCCGTTGTAGCCGATTCGGAGCAGAGGCACGTTGATCAGAATCGTCGCGACGGTCTGGCCGAGCTTCCGCATGAAGGTGTAGAAGGCATAGCTCGTGGCTTCGTCATTGAGGCCGTAATTGACCTTATTGTAGTCGATCGCGTCGGTCGCCAGCACCCAGACCAGGAGGAAGAGGAAGGCCGTTCCGATACCTGCCATCAGGTTTGCAAGCAGATAAAGCCAGACGTTCACGACGCGGAACAGCGCCAGGACGAACAGGATCAGATAAAATGCGGCCGCAACCAGGACGCCCAGGGAGCAGACCTCGCGGCGTCCGAACTTGTTGCCGAGCTTCGTGGCGAAGAACATCACAACAGCGACGGGGAGATACTGAAAGACGGTGGGGAGCATCGTCAGACCGGGCTTGTGGAAGAAGTGGTCAAACAGATAGGTGTTATACCCCTGTCCAAACATCTGAGCCGCCAGGAAGAGCATGGAGGCCAGAGAGACGGCAAGGAACGGGCGGCTCTTGAGCAGGGTCTTGACGACCTTCCCGGATTGTCCCTTCTGCTTCGGCGCGGGATCGGAGATCACGCGCTCCTTCGTCCAGCGGTAGCAGAGCAGATAGAACACCACGGCAAGCACCGCGATCACGCATGCGCCGATGAAGACGCGGGTGTAGTCCATCCGCTTCACGCCGTCCACCGTCACGTAGCAGACGGAAGCGAGGACCATTGCAGGCATCGCGCCGAAGGTGGAGCCGATGGAGCGGAAGACCGAAAG
>JAFPFL010000061.1 GCA_017425545.1 Oscillospiraceae bacterium
ATATTCTCGACATGCTGTGAGAATGAGATCGGACGATTTTTTTCTGCGAAAGCGGCCGCCTTGCGGCCGTCTTCGTCAGCGATCATCATTATAGCGGGCTTTGCCCGTATATGCAAGGAGAATTCGACATATTTTTCCCGATTATTTGGAACTTATGTCAACCTGCTGCCCGGCGAGCGCCTCCACGAGGCGGGCGGCGAGCTTGAGGCTGTTTTCTCCGCGCAGCAGGTGCAGGCGGAGCATCGGCGTGCGGGACTTCGGCTGGACGAAGAGCCGCTTCTCCCACTCCCGGGCGGCGAAGAGCTGCGAGACGGCCTCAAAGTTGAGGGTGACGAGGGAGAAGAAGACGTCGGAGCCCTTCTGCGTGATGTCGGTGACGCCGAGCTTTGCGGCCTCGGAGCGCAACAGGGCGACGTCGATCAGATTCAGCACGCCCTTCGGCGGGTCGCCGTAGCGGTCGACGATCTCGTCGAGCAGCTCGTCGGCGTCCTCGCGCGAGCGGATCGCGGCCATGCGGCGGTAGAGGTCCATGCGCTGCTCGCCGTTTTCAACATATGCCCTGTCGATGTTCGCGGTGACGTCGAAGTCGGCGGTGCACTCGGGGGCCTTCGCTTCGGGGCTGCCCTGCTCCTCGAGGACGGCCTCCTCGAGCAGCTTGAGATACATGTCGTAGCCCACCGAGACGATGTGGCCGGACTGCTCGGCGCCGAGCAGGTTGCCCGCGCCGCGGATCTCAAGGTCGCGCATCGCGATCTTGAAGCCGGAGCCGAACTCCGCGTACTCGCGGATCGCGTCGAGCCGCTTTTCCGCGACCTCGGAGAGGACCTTGCCGCGGCGGAAGGTCAGGTAGGCGAAGGCGTGGCGCGAGGACCGCCCCACGCGGCCGCGGATCTGGTGGAGCTGGGCGAGGCCCAGGCGGTCGGCGTCCTCGATGATCAGGGTGTTGACGTTCGGGATGTCGATGCCGGTCTCGATGATCGTGGTGCAGACGAGGATCTGGATCTCGCCGTCGGCCATGCGCTGCATGACGTCGCCGAGCTCGTCCTCGTTCATTCGCCCGTGGGCGATGGCGACCTCCGCGCCGGGGTGGCGTCCCATCAGGGCGTTCGCGCAGCGGGCGATCGTCTCCACGCGGTTGTGGAGGTAGTAGACCTGGCCGCCCCGGGACAGCTCGCGGCGGATCGCGTCGTCGAGCACGGCCTCGTTCTGCTCCAGCACGAAGGTCTGGACCGGGTAGCGGTCCATCGGCGGCTCCTCGATCGTGGACATGTCGCGCAGGCCGGAGAGGGCCATGTTCAGCGTGCGGGGGATCGGGGTGGCGGACAGGGTTAAGACGTCCACGCCCCGGGAAAGTTCCTTGAGCCGCTCCTTGTGGGTCACGCCGAAGCGCTGCTCCTCGTCCACGATCAGAAGACCCAGGTCCTTGAAGACGATGTCCTTCTGCAGCAGCTTGTGGGTGCCGACGATCAGATCCACGGTCCCGGCGCGCAGGTCCTGGAGCGTCTTGCGCTGCTGGGCAGGGGTGCGGAAGCGGGAGAGGACGTCCACGTTGACCGGAAAGCCCTCGAAGCGGCGGCAGGCCGTGACGTAGTGCTGCTGGGCGAGGACCGTGGTCGGCACGAGGATCGCAACCTGCTTGGAGTCGAGGATCGCCTTCATCGCCGCCCGCAGCGCGACCTCGGTCTTGCCGAAGCCGACGTCGCCGCAGAGCAGGCGGTCCATCGGCGACGGGGACTCCATGTCGCCCTTGATCTCGGCGGCGCAGCGGAGCTGGTCGTCGGTCTCCACGAAGGGGAAGTTGGCCTCGAACTCGGTCTGGAAGGGGGTGTCGGCGGAGAAGGCGAAGCCCATGCGCCGCTTGCGCTCGGCGTAGAGCTTGATCAGGCCCTCTGCCAGGTCCCTGACCGCGGCCTTGGCCTTTTTCTTGGTCTTCTCCCAGGCGTCGCCGCCGAGGCGGTTGAGCTTGACCGGGCTGTCCTGGGCCGCGCCGACGTATTTGTAGATCAGGTCCATCTGCGTGGCCGGGACGTAGAGCACGTCCGAGCCCTCGTAGGCGATCTTGACGTAGTCCTTGACCGCCCCGTCCACCTTCATCTGCTCCATGCAGACGTAGCGGCCGATGCCGTGGTACTCGTGCACGACGAGGTCGCCCGGGGAGAGGTCGGTGAAGGAGTTGAGCTTCTGGCGGTTGGTGGAGCCGGACTTGTGCCGGGGCTTGGCGCGGCGGGTCGACCGGGCCAGGAGCTGGCCCTCGGACAGGACGGCCAGCCGGATCGTCGGGTACTCCATGCCGTTGGAGATGCTGCCGTCGGTCAGATAGATCCCGCCCTCCGGCGGCAGGCCGGTCGCGGGGAAGGCCATCTGCACCGCGATGCCGCGGTCGAGCAGGTAGTCGCGCAAAATCTCGCCGCGTCTGCGGCTGCCGCAGAGGACGAGGGTCCGGAAGCTGTTCTTCCGGTAGTGCTCGAGATCGGAGGCCGCGACCTCCAGGTTGCCGCCGTAGGAGGGAAGCTGCTTGGCGACGATCTCGAGCAGGACGGCCGGGGGCATCGAAGCCGGGAAGGCCGAGGAGAGGAAGGATTCGAGGAAGAGGGCCGGATGGCCGCTCAGCGACGCGCAGACGTCCTCCCAGCCGCGGACGAAGTCGCAGAGCTCGCCCGCGAGCGTCCCGGCCTGGAGCAGGCTGTCGAGCTGCAGGCCCATGTCCTCCTCGCGGGCGTCGGCGGCGCGGCGGAGGTTGCCGTGGTCGCAGAAGACCGTGATCCCGTCTGCGGGCAGGTAGTCCGCGGCGGTGGCGAGTTCGGGGTAGATCAGGCTCATGTAGCGGTCGGCCGCGCCGAAGAAGCTGCCGGAGCGGAGCGTCTCGAGGTCGGTCTCGAGCGTGTGGATCAGCGCCTCGTTGCGGATCTTGCGCCGGTTCTGCTTCGCAATCAGGCGGGTGAGGTCGGCGCAGAGCCCCTCGATGCCGCCCGGGTGCAGGGCGGGCAGGACCTCCGCCACGGGCAGGATGACGGCCTGCTCGCGGTTTTCAATCCGGCGCTGGGTCAGCGGGTCAAAGACGCCCATCGTGTCGAGGGTGTCGCCGAAAAACTCCGCGCGGATCGGGTAATCCGCGGCGGGGCTGAAAATATCCACAATGCCGCCGCGCACCGCGAACTGGCCCACGCCCTCGACCATCCGGCAGCGGGTGTAGCCCGCCTGGACCAGGGAGGCGCAGAGCCCGTCGAGGTCGTAGTCCCCGCCGAGGCGGAGCCGGATTGCGGCGGCATCGAGGGCGGCCTTCGGCAGGGTGCGCAGGGAGATCGCCTCCCAGGTCGCGATCAGGAGCTTTGTCCGTCCGGCGCAGAAGTCGTACAGGGCGTGCACTCGCCGCTGCTCCCACTGGCGGGAGGCCGCGGAGGTGTCGTAGAAGGTCAGGTCGCGGCCCGGCAGGATCGGGAACTCGGTCCCGGTGAAGGCGGCGAGCTCTGCCTGCGTCCGCTGGGCGGTCAGATCGTCCTGGCAGACGACGAGGGTCGGCCTGCCGAGACTGTGGAACAGGGCGGCGATCAGGTGCGAGCGGTTGATCTGCGCCGCGCCGGAGAGGGCGGCGTGACGACCGGCACGCAGCGTTTTTTCCACCGTGACGAATTCCGGCAGGCGGTTCAGGGCGGTGAGCAGCAGGTCCATGGAGACTCCTTTCCACGCAGGAACGCGGAAAGACAGCCGACAGGGGGGTGTCTTTCCGTAACAATTACGATAATCAGTCTTTGCGGTCGAATGAAAGCGCTCTCGCGCCTCTAGCGCACGGGTGCGCCCCGACGGAGCGGGGGCTTACCCTTTCCCGTTGTACTTCGCCGCGGCGGCGGGGACGCCGTTGGCGATCAGCTCCCGGGCGGCTTCGGCGGCGCGTTCCAGGGCAGGGGCGAGGGCCTTTTCCTCGTCCGGCGTGAAGCGGGAGAGGACCCAGTCGGCCAGGTCGTAGTCCGGGTGCGGCTTTTCGCCGACGCCGATCCGGACGCGCGGGAACTCCTGCGTCCCGAGGCGGGCGATGACCGACTTCAGGCCGTTGTGCCCGCCCGCCGAGCCCTCGGCGCGGACGCGCAGGCGTCCGACGGCCAGGGAGACGTCGTCGGAGAGGATCAGAATGTGCGAGATCGGCACGCGGTAGTACATGGCCGCAAGCTGCACCGCCTCGCCGGAGGCGTTCATAAAGGTCTGCGGCTTCATCAGCAGGACCTTCCGCCCGTCGAGCTCCGCAAGCCGGGTCAGGGCGCGGAAGCGGGAGCGGTCGATCTTCACGCCGGCGGCCTTTGCCAGCAGGTCGATCGCGCGGAAGCCCGCGTTGTGGCGGGTACGCTCGTATTCCGTCCCGGGATTGCCCAGGCCGACAATGATCCAGTCGACGGTCGATTTGCAGAACAGCATGTTCGCGCTCCTTTCGCGGGAAAACAATGATAAGAGGAAAAAATGAAGGATGGCTTCGCCACAGGAAATATCTTCGATATGAAGTATCCGCATATTCCGTCAGAAATACTACATACCGCATCAGCGATCCTTCATTTTCCCACGGGATCCTTCCCGGATAGAAAGGGGGACGCTGACTCCGCAGCGCCCCCCTTTGACGTTCGTTTACTTGGCCCCGAAGATGCAGTCGGAGATCGAGGTCTCGTCCGCGATGTGGCTGATGGCGCGGGCGAAGATCGGCGCAACGGAGAGCTGCTTGATCTTGGTGCCGGCGTAGTCCTCGGGCAGGGGGATGGTGTCGAGCAGGACCAGCTCCTTGATGACGGAGTTCTCGATCCGCTCCCAGGCGCGGGTGACCTCGCCGGTCTCGGCGTTGACGCGGTTGGAGAGCACGCCGTGCGTGGCGCAGGCGTAGACTTCCTTCGCGCCGCCGACCTCGACCAGAGCCTTGGCCGCGTTGCAGAGGGAACCGGCGGTGTCCACGATGTCGTCGAGCATGATGCAGGTCTTGCCCTCGACGTCGCCGATGACGTTCATGACCTCGCAGACGTTGTCCTTCGGACGGCGCTTGTCCACGATGGCGAGGTCCACATGGATCTTCTGGGCGAAGTTCCGGGTGCGGGCCACGGAGCCCACGTCGGGAGAGACCGCGACGATGCTGTCGTGGTCGCAGGTCTTCGGGTTGAACTTGTCCATGTAGTAGTCTACGAACAAAGGTGCGCCGGAGAGGTGATCCAGCGGGATGTCGAAGAAGCCCTGAATCTGGGCGGCGTGCAGGTCCATGGTCAGGACGCGGTCAGCGCCGGCTGCCGTGATCATGTTGGCAACGAGCTTCGAGGTGATGGGGTCGCGGCCCTTGGCCTTGCGGTCCTGGCGGGCGTAGCCGAAGTAGGGGATCACGGCGGTGATCCGGCCGGCGGAGGCGCGGCGCAGGGCGTCGATGTTGATGAGCATGGCCATCAGGTTGTCGTTGACCGGCTTGCAGGTGGATTCGACGACGAAGCAGTCTCTGCCGCGGACCGTCTGTTCCATCCACACGCAGATCTCACCGTCTGCAAAGGTGCTCAGAGAGTTGTTGCTCAGCTCCACGCCGAGCTCCCGGCAGATGTCCTCGGCGAGGTGTCTGCTGGTGTTTCCGCTGAATACTTTGATGGGTCTTCCGTTTGCGAGCATAATTATTCTCCTCTTTCGTTCGCACGTCGCCCCGCTTGTCGGCAGGGCTTCTCTGGTTTACTCGGGCTGTTTATTCCTGATCGCCCATTCCTTCCGGTTCTGCTGCCTGGCACGGCCGATGGCAAGGGCCTGAGCGGGAATATCTTCTGTTACGACGGAGCCTGCGCCGACGTAGGCTCCTTTGCCCACCGTGACGGGGGCGACGAGCGTGGTATTGCAGCCGATGAAGGCCTCGGGCTCGATCACGGTCCGATGCTTTTCCACGCGGTCAAAGTTTGCGGTCACCGTTCCGCAGCCGACGTTGGTCCCCTCGCCGACGGCGGCGTCGCCGAGATAGCTCAGGTGCGGGACCTTGACGTCCGCGCCGAGCGCCGCGTTTTTGAGCTCGACGAAGGCGCCGGCCTTGGCCCGCGCGTCGAGCACGGTGCCGGGGCGGAGATTCGCAAAGGGTCCGACCTGGGCGTTCGCGCCGATCTGCACGCCCTCGAGGCGGGACTGCTCCACCACGCTGTGGCTGCCGATCACGGAGTCGATGACGCGGGTGTTCGGCCCGACCGTGCAGCCGAAGCCGATCTTCGTTTTGCCCTGCAGAACGGTCCCGGGCAGGAGGGTCGTGCCGAGGCCGACCTCGACGCCGGGCTCGACCCAGCAGCTGCCCATGTCCCAGACCTCCACGCCGTCGCGGGTGAGGCGGCGCAGGACGCTGCCGGTCAGCAGGCTCTGCCAGTCGGGCAGCTCCTCGGGCGCGGAGACGCTGAAGAAGCCGTCGCGCTGCGTGCAGACGTCGCCGGCACGGCGGAGAAAGCTGCCGATCGGGACCGTCTCCTCGTCGAGGGCGTCCATCAGGGCGCGGCGGGAGATCATGACGGCGTTCGCGGGCTGGTCCTCTGCGCGGGTCCCGGGCAGATAGAGCACGGGGCCGGTCACGACCAGAACGTCCTCCTCGCCGTCCGGGGCGGTGGAGAGAAAGACGTGCAGCCGGTCAGAGAGCTCCGCGTCGGAGGCCGCGGTCACGGATACCGTCTCCGGGAAGCAGGCCAGGGCGGCGTCGGCGAAAGCCGGCGGGCAGGCAAGAAAAAAACGGTTCACCTCTGCTCCGGACAGAGCAAAGGTCAGCCATTTCAGCAGGGGGACGCCCATCACGGGGCGCAGCATGAGCGGGACGTCTCTTCCGGTCCGGTAGCGGTCGTCAATGAGGAATAGAATCGCGGATCGGCCGTCCATCTCCCTGCACCTCCCTTGTGTGATGATCGGGGAGCGAAATTCGACGCCGGCAGACCGGATCGCCGCTTTTTCCCCAATGCGCACCATATTATTTTCCATTGCTGAGTATAACATAAGAACCCGGCTTTGTATATACCAATTTCCGAAGATTTTATGAATTTTTCTCAGGTCCGGCCCATAGAGTGTGGCAGAACGATTGAAACGGAGGAACGTGGATATGAAGTGGATTCTTTCTGTCCTGCTGGCGCTGCGGCTGATCGCGCCGCCCTATGCCCCGGCGCCCGGCAGCGAGACCGCGCCGTTGGAGGTCGCGGCGCCGAGCGCGATTTTGATCGACGCCGCGACCGGGACCGTCCTGTTCGAGCAGAACGCCGACGAGCGGCGCGAGCCCGCGAGCGTGACGAAGGTGATGACCCTCCTGCTCGTGATGGAGGCCTTAGACGGCGGCAAGATCGGCTGGGACGACATGGTGACCGCCTCCGCCGCCGCCGCGGGCAAGGGCGGGAGCCAGATCTATCTGGAGGAGGGCGAGCAGCTCTCAATGGACGAGATGCTCAAGTCGGTCGTGGTCAGCTCCGCCAACGACTGCGCCACGGCTCTGGCCGAGCACGTCGCGGGGTCCGAGGCGGCCTTCGTCGGGATGATGAACGAGCGGGCGGCCCAGCTCGGCATGACCAACACGCACTTCGTCAACTGCACCGGTCTCGATGACCAGCCGGAGGCGAAGGAACACCTGACCACGGCACGGGACGTGGCAGTCATGAGTCGGGAGCTTCTCAGGCACGAGAGGATCCGGAAGTATACGACGATCTGGATGGACACGGTGCGCGGCGGGCAGTTCGGATTGTCGAACACGAACAAGCTGGTCCGGTTCTACGAGGGAACAACCGGGCTCAAGACCGGCTATACGAGCACGGCGGGGCACTGCCTCTCGGCCTCGGCGGAGCGGGACGGGATCGAGCTGATCGCGGTCGTCCTGGGCTGCGCGTCGTCGACGGAGCGGTTTTCGGACGCGAAGGCCATGCTCAACTGGGGCTTCGCCAACTACGCGCTGGCAAGAGCTGACCTGGATCTGGAGCTGACGCCGGTGCCGGTGCGCCTGGGACGGGCGGCGAGTGTGCAGCCGGAGCTGCCGGACGGCGGGCCGATCCTGATCCGCAAGGAGCAGCGCAGCGCGATCCGCCGGGAGCTGAGCCTGGCGCCGGAGCTGGACGCGCCGGTGGAGCGGGGGCAGGTGATCGGGAGCCTGCGGATCTACGCGGGCGAGGAGCTGCTTCGGGAGCTCGACCTGACCGCCTCGGCGGATGTCCCGCGGCTGACCTTCGGGGAGATCTGGCTGCGGGTCCTGCGCGCCGCCTGCGGGGGAGGATAGGCGCTGGGCACAGGGAGAGGCTCTCAATTCTCAAATCGCAGAAAAGCGGGGCAGGCTCATTGAGCCTGCCCCGCGGGCGCGTTTTTCAATCAGCTAACGGTTCATCCGCTGCGTTCTTCCGCTCAGCCGTTCGTGACGACCTTGTAGATCGTCGCGGTGGAATAGTAGTCGCTGGCGCTCCAGTTCTGCGTGGAGTAGCAGCGGATCTGCAGCGGGTTGTTGTCGCGGATGAAGAGGGCGCGGGTGGCGTCTCCGGTGTAGGTGATCTTGGAGGCGCCCTCGCCGAGCGTCAGCGTCCAGTCGTTGCCGGCGTCCTTCATGTTTACCGCTGTTTTGGAGGCACGGTAGACGTACTTGCCGCCGCCGTCCCTGAGCAGGAAGCTGCCCGCAGCGGTGCCGGTCTCCAGATTGAAGATCGCGGAATCGTCCACGGTGTCGAGCACGCCGTCGGTGAAGGTGACCTCGACGACAGCCAGCATATCGGCGGTGCTGTTGTCGTTCGTCATCGCGTAGTACTTGTCGCCCACGGTGTAGACCATGATGATCTGGTCGCCCGCTTCGACGCTCTCGGCGACCTCGTAGGGCGCGGTGGGCTGGGGGGTCTCGCCGGCCAGGTTGGTCTTGAGGGCGGCGATCTCGTCGTCGGTCATGCCGATCTCGGTCAGATAGTCCTCGGCCTCGGCGGCCAGGTCAGCGGTGGTCAGGTCGGCGTCGAAGACGATGCCGAGGTTGTTCGTGATGATGTGCTTGACGGCTTCCTTCTGCTCGTCGGTCAGAGCCTGCTGCACACCGTCGACGACGTTGTAGTAGTTGATGTAGGTCTGCAGGTAGTCCGCCTGAACCTCTTCGAGGGTGGCGCCCATCAGGGACTCGAGGACGGCGACGCCGAGACCGGTGCGGTCCTTGCCCTCTGTGCAGTGGATCAGGTACGGGCCATCGTTGGAGGCGATGAAGCGGTAGCCCTCGGCCAGGCCGGCCTTGAACTCGTCGGTGGTGAAGGCCACGGGCATGCCCAGGAAAATCTTGTTCTGGCTGGCGTAGTAGGTTTCGGCGTAGCCCGCGTAGGCCTCAGCCTCAGCCTGGGAGTCGGCCATGTTCATGAAGGTCTTGATGCCGGCGGCCTGCGCGGCGGCGTCGGCCTCGGCGTTTCTGCCGATCTCGGGGTTGATCGGGGAGGAGGAGCGGTAGAGCGTGTTCTCACCCATGCCGGTGGTGCCGACGACGCGGAAGTTGGCGTACTCGGCGTCGGTCAGGCCGGGATAAGCGGTCGCGCGGTTGGCGTGGTCGTCGTCGCGGTTCATGGCGCGGACGGCGAGCTCGTCGGCGTAGCCGCCGGCTTCCTTCATCTCGATGGTGACGTAGATGGGGAAGGTGACGCCTTCCTTGACCTGGTAGGTGGTGGAGGAGCCTTCGGGGGCCTTCTCAATGATGCCGAGCTGGACGCCGATCTGGCCGTAGTTGATGGCCAGGTTGACGGTGTTCTTGTCGCTCTTGGCGCGGATCAGGGCGGCGCCGGTGTCCACGTCGTCATAGTTGGAGCAGATGGGGGCGTCGATGGCGCCGTAACCCTCGACGGTCACGGTGACGATGTCGCCGTAGGCAAACTCCTTGAGCAGGTCCTCGGTGGAAACGTTGATGACCAGGTGGCCGTACTTGAGCATGTCGCCGGCGTCCTCGACGAGCTGGAGTCTGTGCTGGGTCTCGCCGGCCAGGTTGGTCTTGAGGGCGGCGATCTCGTCGTCGGTCAGGCCGATGGCCTTGACGTATTCCTCGGCCTCGGCGGCCAGATCGGCGGCGGTCAGATCCTCGACCTCGAAGGCGGTCTTGAGGGTCTTGATGATGTTGGAGCTGGCAATCGCGTCCAGGGTCTCCCGGCTCAGCGGCTGCTGCACGCCGTCGACGACGGTGTAGTAGTTGGTGTAGGTCTTGAGGTAGTCGGCCACGACCTCGTCATAGGTCGCGCCCATCAGGCATTCGA
>JAFPFL010000062.1 GCA_017425545.1 Oscillospiraceae bacterium
GCCCGCAAGCTGCACATCCCCATCGTCGCCATCGTCGACACCAACTGCGATCCCGATGAGATCGACTACGTCATTCCCGGCAACGACGACGCGATCCGCGCCATCCGCCTGATCGCCTCCACCATGGCCAACGCCGTGCTCGAAGGCCGCCAGGGTGAGCAGCTCGAGATGAGCGAAGAAACCCCCGCCGCCCCCGCGACGAACGAATAATTCAAAGCTTCGTGCCGGCAGGGGTATTCCCTACCGGCACTTTACAAAAATTACAGGAGGATAATTACAATGGCATTTACCGCTGCTGATGTGAAGACCCTGCGCGAAAGAACCAGCGTGGGTATGATGGACTGCAAGAAGGCCCTCACCGCCTGCGACGGCGATATGGAAAAGGCGATCGAATGGCTCCGTGAAAAGGGCCTGGCCAAGGCCATCAAGAAGGCCGGCCGCATTGCTGCCGAAGGCATGGCTTACGCCACCGTTCAGGGCAATATCGGCACTGTCGTCGAAGTCAACTGCGAGACTGACTTCTGCGCCAAGTCCGCTCCCTTTGTCGAGTTCGTCAAGGGCATTGCCCAGGTCGTGCTGGATTCCAACCCCGCCGACGTGGAAGGCCTCAAGAAGTGCCCCTTCCCCGGCACCGAACTGACTGTCGAAGGCGTTCTGCCTGAGAAGGTCATGTCCATCGGCGAAAACCTGCAGATCCGCCGCTTCGCCCGTTACGACGACAACACCTCCGTGGCTTACGTCCACGCCGGCGGCAAGATCGGCGTTCTGGTGAACCTGGCTGTCGAGGGTGACATTGACGCCACCGAGATCGGCAAGAACGTCGCCATGCAGATCGCTGCTCTGAACCCCCGCTTCTGGGACAAGGCCGAGGTTTCCGCCGACGTCCTCGAGGAGGAGAAGAAGGTCCAGCTCGCCCAGATGGACGCTGACCCCAAAATGGCCAACAAGCCCGCCCAGGTCAAGGAAAAGATCGTTGCCGGCAAGCTGAACAAGTTCTACGAAGAGAACTGCCTGCTGCAGCAGGACTTCGTCCGCTCCGACCTGTTCCAGGGTTCCGTTGAGAACTACATTGCCGACGCTGCCAAGAAGCTCGGCGGCAAGGTCAAGTTCGTCAAGGCCGTTCGCTTCGAGAAGGGTGAAGGCATCGAGAAGAAGCAGGAAGACTTCGCTGCCGAGGTCGCTGCTCAGATGAACATGGGCAAGTAATTGCAAAAGATCGCGGGCGTTCCGGTCATGCCGGAACGCCCGTTTTTTTGTACGAAAGGCGCTCTTCTGTGCGAAAGGCGCTCCGGGGATCCCGGAGCGCCTTTGCTTTTTCTTTTGTGATCCGTCGCGGTCTGCTCAGACGCGGCGCCGCTTGGGTACGGCCTTGGGCGCTTTCTCGTTCATCAGCTTCCAGAAGTCCGCTTCGGTTCCGCTCTCAAACCGGTTGCGGTCGAGGATCAGGATCATCCGCGCGGCGGTCTTCAGCAGCAGGAAATTCTCATACTCGATGACGCCGCGGAATTCCGAGTAGGGCCGCGCAGGCGGGTCGGACTCGGTGGAAAAACGGTAGACGACGCCTTCCTCAGTAAACGTCGAGGTCACCTCGACCGAATCGGTACGATACCGCTCGTGCATCTGTTTCATAAAGATCTTTGTGAAGCGGGGCACCAGGCGAAACGCCTGGACAGCTTCAAAAATGCCGAGCGCATAGAGCAGAAGATTCAGCAGAAGCGCCGTCGTATCTCCGCGGAGATGGACGGTATAGGTTACCGTATAGTAGACCGCGTATGCAAGCATTGCCAGGGAGAGCGCTAGCATCCATATGATGCGCGGGCGCAGGATCCGCCGGTAGACGCTGCGCATGCTCGACGCGTCCTGCACGGCGTGGTTGGTCAGAACAGGTTCCATGGCAGCCACTCCCGACCGATCTTACAGCTCGAGCTCGGCGACGACGGCGGCACAGCGCGGGCATAGGCCGTTTTCATCGGCTTTTGTGGTCTGCATCCAGCAGCGCGGGCACTTCGTGCCGGGCGCCTCGGAGACGTGGATCAGCATGCCGGGGTAGTTGACGCCCTGGCTGACGATCGCGTTCTCATTGCCGGCGTTGAGGAGATCCGTGCCGCCGGTGCAGTCGGAGACGATGAAGAGCTCGGCGAGATTCATGCGGCGGATCGCATTGAGCGCCTGCTTCGCGGACTCGTCCTGGGCCAGCAGAAAGACCTTCGCCTCGAGGGCCTTGCCGATGCGCTTGTCGGCGCGGGCCTGCTCGAGAACGCCGTTGACGTCGGCGCGGACCCGGATCAGGGTGTCCCACTTGGCCATCGTCTCCTCGTCGAGGGCATATTCGGTGAAGGGCTTGTTCATTTCGTTGAACAGGATGTTGCGGGTGTCATCGCCTTCGCGGTGCGGCATCGCCTGCCAGATCTCGTCGCAGGTGAAGGCCAGGATCGGGCTGAAGAGCTTGGCCAGGGTGTCGAGGATCAGGTACATCGCGGTCTGAGCCGAGCGGCGCTTGATGCCGTTGCGCGCCTCGCAGTAGAGGCGGTCCTTCAGAATGTCCAGATAGAACTGGCTGAGCTCGGTCACGCAGAAATCGTTGACCGCGTGGGTCAGGACATGGAACTCATAGTTGTCATAGGCTTTGAAGGCGGTCTCGATCAGCTTGTTCAGCCGGGTCATGGCCCAGCGGTCGAGCTCCAGCATCTCCTCGGGCTTGACCAGGTCGTTGGCGTTGAAGCCGTCCAAGTTGCCGAGGCAATAGCGGGCGGTGTTGCGGAACTTGAGGTAGTTCTGGCTGAGCTGCTTGAAGATCTCCTTCGAGCAGCGGACGTCGGCGTGGTAGTCGGCGGAGGCAGCCCAGAGACGGACCAGATCCGCGCCGAAGTCCCGGATCAGATCGGCGGGGTCGACGCCGTTGCCGAGGCTCTTGTGCATGGTCTTGCCCTCGCCGTCGACGGTCCAGCCGTGGGTGATGCAGGTTTTGAACGGAGAGCCGAGGCCCATCGCGCCGACCGAGATCAGCAGGCTCGACTGGAACCAGCCGCGGTACTGGTCGCCGCCCTCGAGATAGACGTCAGAGGGCCAGTTCCGCGCGTCGTCGCGGCGCAGGAAGGAGAAGTGGGTCGAGCCGGAGTCAAACCAGCCGTCGAGCGTGTCGGTTTCCTTCTCAAAGGTCTTGCCGCCGCAGTGCGGGCAGGCAAAGCCGGCGGGAACCAGGTCCATGGCGTCCTTCTCAAACCAGACGTTGGAGCCGTACTCGGCGTAGAGCTCGGAGATGCGGGCGATGGTCTCGGGCGTGCAGATCGGCTTGCCGCAGTCCTTGCAGTAGAAGACCGGGATCGGCAGGCCCCAGCGGCGCTGACGGGAGATGCACCAGTCGGCGCGCTCGCGGATCATGCTGTTCATGCGGTCCTTGCCCCAGGCGGGGAGCCAGCGGACGCTGTCGCAGGCGGCGACGGCGTCTTCCTTGAAGGAGTCCACGGAGCAGAACCACTGCGGCGTGGCAC
>JAFPFL010000063.1 GCA_017425545.1 Oscillospiraceae bacterium
GGTAGACCTTGCCCTCCTTGTGGACCTCGACCTCGAGCCACTCGGACAGGGCGTTGACGACAGACGCGCCGACGCCGTGCAGGCCGCCGGAGACCTTGTCCTCGCCCTTGATGATGCCGTATTTGACGCCGTAGGCGTTCAGCACGCGGGTCAGCGCCGTCTTGAAGCCGGTCTCGTGCATGCCGCCCTCGGGCGTGTGGATGTCGTTGGCAAAGGAGACCATGACCTCGTTGTAGCCGTCGTTGTACTGCATGGCGATCTCGGCCACGGCGTCGTCCTTGCGGCCGGTCATGTAGATGGGCGCCTCGTGGACCGGGGTCTTGTTCCGGTTGATGTAGGTGACGAACTCGCGGATGCCGCCCTCGTAGCACATCGAATCGCAGGGGCCGTCCTCGGTGCGCAGGTCCGCGATCGAGATCTTGAGGCCGGCGTTCAGGAAGGCCTGCTCGCGCATCCGCCTGTGGAGGGTCTCGTAGTCGTACTCCAGGGTGTCGAACATCTCGGGGTCGGGCTGGAAGGTGACGGTCGTGCCGGTGTCGTCGCAGTCGCCGATCACGCGCATTTCCTGGGTGATGGCGCCGCGGGCGAATTTCATCTGGTAGACCTTGCCCTCCTTGTGGACCTCGACCTCGAGCCACTCGGACAGGGCGTTGACGACAGACGCGCCGACGCCGTGCAGGCCGCCGGAGACCTTGTAGCCGCCGCCGCCGAACTTGCCGCCGGCGTGCAGGACCGTGAAGACGACCTCCAGCGCGGGCCGGCCGGTCTGGGGCTGGATATCGACGGGGATGCCGCGGCCGTTGTCGCGGACTGTGATCGTGTTGCCGGGGTTGATCGTGACCCGGATGTGGTCGCAGAAGCCGGCGAGCGCCTCGTCGATGGAGTTGTCGACGATCTCATAGACCAGGTGGTGCAGTCCGGACTCGGAGGTCGAGCCGATGTACATGCCCGGGCGCTTGCGGACGGCCTCGAGGCCTTCCAGAACCTGGATCTGCGAGGCGTCGTATTCCTCCTCCACGGGCGTATTTTTTTGTTCTTCGTAATCAGTCATATGTTTGATTCCTTTGCAGATGGAATAGGGGACGATAGACGCGTGAGGAATTGAGCATTGAGAATTACCGGGGTCTTTCAAATTGCAATTTAAAAAACAGTCCCTTCACAATTTTCAATTCTCAACTTTTTCCCCGTCTACCCTCGTTTTTCGAGCGTGGTCGAATTGAACTGCACCAGCCAGACGCGGCTGAGGCCGTATTCCTCGGTGAGGATGAAGGACTTCGGCAGATCGTCGGCGGCCGGGATGACCTCGCCGTTCTGCTCAGCCTTTTTCAGAAACTCCCGGGTCCGGATCGAGTAGGAACACTTGTCGAGGTCGAAGATCCCGACGATCGACCGCTCCCGGACCGAGAGATCATTTCCGATCGGAATATACATATAGGATCCTTTCATGCGGTTTCCGCGACGAAAAGCCGACGCCCGCCTCCCCGCGGCGGCGCGCACCGGACGCCCGCCCGGGCCAAACGGCAATTGCTCCTTGAAGGCAGCACGTGTTTTTCAAACTGCAATTTGAAAAACGCCGAACCTTCTCAGGTCTTCCTGCTCAATTCTCAACTTCCGCCACCCTGCCTGCTTCGACGCGGAAGGTCCTGCCCGCGGTGGTGAGGCGGTCGGTCTCGCAGCAGGTGATCAGCACCTGCCCCGACCGGATGCAGTTGATCACAAAGTCCTGCCGCCCCGCGTCGAGCTCGGAGAGCACGTCGTCAAGCAGCAGCACGGGCTGCTCGCCGGTGTCCTGCTCGAACAGGTCCCGCTCGGCCAGCTTGAGGCTGATCGCCGCGGTCCGGGTCTGGCCCTGCGAGCCGTAGGTCTTGACCGAACGCCCGTTGATGGACAGCTCGAAGTCGTCCTTGTGCGGGCCGGACAGGCATTGTCCGGCGGCGAGCTCCGCCTGGCGGTGGCTCTCCTGGTGCTCGCGCAGACGGTCATAGAGCTCCGCCGTCTGCGCCGTCGGGTCGGTCACGGTTGAAACCGTCTGATAGACGCAGGCAAGCTGCTCGCGGTCCGCCGTGAAGGCGGCGTGGTGTACGGCCGCCCGCGCCGCGAGCTGCTCAAGATACCGCGCCCGCGTATGGATCACGATCGCGCCGGTCTGCGCCATGCGCTCGTCGTAGTCCGGCAGCAGGTCCAGGAGTCTGGGGCTGTCGTGCCAGTCGCGGAGCACCGCGGCTTTCTGTGCGGCGCAGCGCCGGTACTCCTCGAGGGCCCTGGCGTACCGCGGCCGAAGCTGGCACAGAGCGTCGTCCAGGAGCTTGCGCCGGTCGGCCGCGCCCTTCTTGAGGATCATCAGATCCTCCGGACAGAAGAGGACGGTGTTCAGTACACCGTCAAGGGCCTCGCGCGATGGCTTTTTGACGCCGGACAGAAAGAGCTGCCGGGGCCGCCTGCCGGCGAAGAGAACCGTTTTCAGGCTCTGCTCGCGGTCGTAGGAGAAGACGTGGGCCTCGAGGGCAGCGAATTCGCTGCCGAAGTGGATCAGCTCCGCCTCTTTCCGGGTGCGGAAGGCCGCGCCGCGGCTGAGGTAGCAGATCGCCTCGAGCAGGTTCGTCTTGCCCTGGGCGTTTTCGCCGACAAAGAGATTCACGCCGGGATCGAAGGCGCAGCAGGCGTCCTCGTAGTTCCGGAACCCGGTCAGGCGCAGGTCCAGCAGTCTCATGCCCGGTCTGCGGCCGTGACGAGCCAGCGGCCGCCGTCGAAGCTGACGCGGTCGCCCGGATAGAGCTTCTTGCCGCGCATCAGACAGACCTCGCCGTTGACCGAGACCTCTCCGTTCTGGATGAAGGTCTTCGCCATGCCGCCGGACGGCACAGCGTCGGCGAGCTTGAGAAAGCTCTCGAGCTTGATAAATTCAGTTGTGATCGGAATGGAGATTTCAGCCGGATTCACCCGGCGGATACGTACTTTCATGGAAACCTCGAATGAAAAACTGTGTTTCTATGTGTGTCCCTGCATGCTTTTACGTATCAGTTCAGCCTCACCGGCTGGATCAGATACGTAAAGTCGTACTTGTCGTCGGTCGGCGTGAGCAGGATCGGGCTCAGGCCGCCGGAGAGCTCGATGCAGACCTCGTCGGTCGGGACCGCGCGCAGGGCCTCGAGCATGTAGCGGCAGGAGAAGCCGATCTCGGTATCCTTGCCGTCGCCGGCCAAGCGGCAGCCGTCGTTGGCCGAGGCGATCGTGGTCACGGTGCGGAACTGAGCGCCGTCCTTGCCGAACATGCAGCGGACCGGGCTCTTGTACTTCTCGGAGACGATCAGGCTCACGCGCTCGATCGTCGCGGTCAGCTCCGCGAGATTCGCGACCAGGTGGATCGGCGTGGATTCCGGAATGAAGCGGTGCCAGTCGACAAACTTGCCGTCGAGCAGGCGGCAGATCAGCGTCGCGCTGCCGAGGGAGAAGGAGATGTGCTTCCTGCCCAGCAGGAAGAGCACCTCGTCGTCGGTGTCGGAGAGGATCTTTTCCAGCTCACGCAGGGCCGCGGACGGGGCGACGAAGTGCATCGGTGGGAATTCGGAGTCTTCGGCGTGCCAGGTGCGGCGGGCCATGCGGTAGCCGTCGATCGCGACCATCGTGATCGCGTTCTCGGCGGCCTCGACGAGACAGCCGGTGTAGATCGCGTTCGCGGTGTCGTCGGAGACCGCGAAGATCGTGCCGGAGATCAGCTCGCGCAGAGCCTTCTGCGGCAGACGGACCGCGCTCTCCTCCTCGACCTTCGGAAGCTGGGGATATTCGTCGGCGGAGGTCGCCATGAGCTGGAACTTGGAGACGCCGGCACAGATCGTGACCTTGTAGCTGTCGTCGACCTCGATCAGGACGGACTCATCCGGCAGCTTGCGGATGATGTCGGAGAACATGCGGGTCGGCATCACGCACTCGCCGCCCTGCTTGACGTTCGCGTCCACCTGCACCGTGATGCCGGTTTCGAGATTGTAGCCGGTGAGCTTGAGGTTCTCTCCCGCATTCAGATAGATGCCCTCTAAAAAGGCGAGGCTGCTCTTCGGGCTGACCGTCCGCGAGACGATGGAGATGGCGTTGAACAGCGGGGTTTTTTCACATGTGAACTTCATAGGCAGCTCCTTTTCTCTCTATTCTCTCTCAGAAAGAAAGAGAGAATATGATCAGTAGTAATAATAGTAGTTCTGTGGACGGTGGAAAACGGTCGTTTTTCCTGAATTTCCCGGGAAATCTTTTCCACAGCCTGTGGGGATGAAAACCGGGATTTCCACAGGGCAGCGGACGAAAAACCAGCGCAAACGTTCTATCCACAGATTTGAAATCCACAATCCACAGGGAGTGTGGAAACAGGGAACGGTGTAAATTGGACAGGAAAGGCGTCCCTGCGGGTGGAAACGGGCAACCGCAGGAATCAAATCAGCCGGGCCCTCCCGACCCCTTACAGCTTCGCGTTGATATTCGCCGTGATATCCCGCAGATTGTCGATCGTCTCCTTGTCGCCCTTTGCGATCAGGGCCTCGACCTTCTGCAGGGCGGAGATGACCGTGGTGTGGTCGCGGCCGAACTCGCGGCCGATCGCCTTGTAGCTCTGGTGGGTCAGGTCGCGGATCAGGTACATCGCGACCTGGCGCGGCATGACGATGTTGTTGGACTTGAGCCTGCCGCGGAGCAGATTCTCCTCGACGCCGTAGAAGCGCGAGACCTCTGCGATGATCAGGGCCGCGGAGGGCAGGTTGTGCGTGCCCTCGACGTACATATCCTTGATCGCCCGGGAGACCGAGGGCAGGTCGAGCCGCATGCCGTTGAGCTCGTGGTAGGCCTTGATGATGTTGACTGTGCCCTCAAGCGAGCGGACGTTGTTCGTGATATTCTCGGCGATGTAGTTGCAGATGTCGGGCGGGATGTCCAGACCGAGGGTGTTGGCCTTGTTCTGGATGATGGCCATTCTGGTCTCGTAGTCGGGCGGGATGATGTCGCAGATCAGGCCGCCTTCAAAGCGGGTGCGCAGACGGTCGGCCAGCAGGCGGATCTCCGAGGGCGGACGGTCCGAGGTCAGGACGATCTGCTTGCGGCTCTCGAAGAGCTCGTTGAAGGTATGGAAGAATTCCTCCTCGGTCGAGGCCTTGCCGCCGATGAACTGGATGTCGTCCATCAGAAGCAGGTCGGCCTTGCGGTATTTCTGGCGGAATTCGATGTTTTTGTGTTCGCGCAGGGCCTGGATCAGCTCGTTCGTGAACTGCTCGGAGGAGATGTAGATGATGTTGAAATCGGGCAGGGTCTCCTGGATCCGGTTGGCGATGGCGTAGAGCAGATGCGTCTTGCCGAGGCCGGAGGGCCCGTAGATGAAGAGCGGGTTGTAGGCGGCCGCCGGCTTGCTGGTGACGGCGAGAGCCGCGTTGTAGGCGAAGCGGTTGGACGGGCCGACCACGAAGGACTCAAAGGTGAACTGCGGGTTGAACTTCGTCTTGTTCTGCTCTCTGGCGAGATTGTACTCGGCCATTTCCTCCTCGCAGACGATGCGGATCTCGAAGTCGGTGCCGGTGAGCTCCTGCATGGCGTCCTGGATGTAGCCCAGGCAGCGGCGCTCGATGAAATCCTTGCAGAATTCGGACGGCGCATAGACCGTGAGCAGGCGGTCGGTGCAGTCGAGGACGTAGGACTGGTCAAAATACGTGGAAACGATCCCCGGCGTGAGCCGTTCGTCGAGATAGGCGATCACCTTCGCCCAGATATAGGCGTTGGAATACATCATTTTACCCCCAAATTCCGGTATATTGAAACGCGGAGAAGCCGAAAACAGGCCTTTTTCCCCGCGCAAAAATCCAAAATGCGCAGATTTTCACAGATACACTGACTCATAGATTGTACCACATTTCGGCAGCATTTACAAGTTTTTTCTTTATTTAATTGTATGGATTCTCCGGAAAAGCTCCTCCGCAGGGGGAGCTCCGGGCGGTTTGCCGCTTTCCGTGCGGCTTTTCAAATGTGATGCGCAAGCATCACACCGATCAGTATTTCCTCACCACGCCCTTGACGAGCCCCAGAATGACCGCGTCTCTGCCGTCGATCGGCGAATAGGCGTCGTTCTCGGGCAGGAGCCACGCGCCGGTCTTATCGACCATCCAGCGCTTGACCGTCGCCTCGTCGTCGATCAGGGCGACGACGATCTCGCCGTTTTCGGCCGTGGACTGCGGGCGCACGACGACGATATCGCCGTTCAGGATCCCGGCGTTGATCATGCTGTCGCCCTTGACGCGCAGGCCGTACCAGCCGAGAGCGCCGTCCCAGTGCAGATAGCCCTCGACGTTCTCCTGCGCGAGAATGGGCTTGCCGGCGGCAATCACGCCGATCAGCGGCACCTCGTTCGGCTCTGCGCGGACAGGCAGGGAGATCGAGCGCTTCTGGCGCTCACTGCAGAGGATCTCGCCGTCTTCGGCGAGCTGGCGCAGGTGGTAATAGACCGAAGCAGTCGAGCGCAGACCGACTGCCTCGCCGATCTCGCGGACCGTCGGCCCGTAGCCGTGTTCCCGGATGTACTCGCGGATCACGGTCAGGATCTCATAACGCATATGCGGGTTTCTCACGTTCATCGCCTCCCGGATCCAGTTTAGCACAAACCCCCGGAGAATGCAAACATTTGTTTATGATTTCTGCATGAAAATTGTTCGTCCCCGGGCGCGCGGTGTCCGCCCCTGCGGGTGCCGGACGATGACTGCCGGCACGGTTCCCCTCTGTCCGCGCGGCTGTTCACATGTGATGCGCGCTCATCACACCTCCGTTCATCCACAGGGCGAATTTCACTCCGCCTCCGGCGATATTTCACGCATTCCGCGGCGCGGATCGCATTTCATTGGATTTACCCTTTGTTTCACGTGAAACAGTCCCACTTCCCCTCCCGAGACCCTTTCCTTCTCCTCCCGACGGTTTTTTCTTGCTTTTTCCGGATTTTGTGCTATAATTCAAAATGGAAACAAAGTCCAATGGTGTTAAGTCAAGATAGGATTTGAAAAAGATTTTGCCAAAGAACAGCAGAATTTGCCGAAGTTAGCAGAAACAGGCCGCACGCAAACAGGCCCTGCCCTGGAACGGTTTCAAAACAGGGCCGACAGGCCA
>JAFPFL010000064.1 GCA_017425545.1 Oscillospiraceae bacterium
CTGCCTGACCACCAACAGCGGCGTCACCTCCACGGACACCCAGGCCCGCACCGGCACCTACGGCACCTACTACAATGCCATGAAGGGTTCCGGCTACGCCTACGTCAACGGCGACTGCCTCGCCGCCCACATGAGCGGCAACGCTCCCCACTCCATGCTGTACATGGGCATCTGCCTGGGCATGGCCACCGACAAAATGTTCTCCGGCCTGCGCGCCAAGGGCGTTGAGGTCGTTTACGGCTACTCCCAGTCCGTCTCTTTCAAGGGCGAGCTGAAGAGCATCCAGTCCATCATGGGTTACATCCAAAACGGCAAGACTGCCGGCGAAGCCATCGAGCAGTCTCAGGTCGATCTGGGCTGCCAGTGGGATGCTGCTTACCCCAGCTACACAGAGTCTCAGGCCAGGTCCAACAAGATCGCCTTCCCCGTCGCTGTCTCCAGTGAGGACAGCTATCTCGGCCACGGCAACGTCGACTGCGTCCAGACCGTCAAATCCACTTGGACCCTCTTCGGCTCCTCCACTTCCTACACTGTGACCGCTACCTCGAACAACACCAGCTACGGCACGGTTTCCGTCTCCGGCAACACCATCACGGCCAGCCCGAAGGCCGGCTACTATGCCTCCGGCTATACTGTAACCTCCGGCACCGCCACCGTGACCCAGAACGGCAACACCTTCACGGTCACTCCGTCCTCCGACTGCACGATCCGTATCAACTTCGCCGCCAAGACCCAGGTTACCCTGACCTACAAGGCCAATGGCACCACGGTCAAGACCTCCACGGTCTATGCCGACGAGGCGACCACGCTTCCCACGACCGCCACTGCCTATGACGGCTACACCTTCGTCGGCTGGTCGCTGAACACGGTCTCCGATACGACCACCAAGCCCACCTACTACGCGCCTGGAGCTTCCTATACGCCGACCGCCAGCAAGACCTTCTACGCGGTCTACACCCGCGTTGAGAACGGCACCGGCGCTGTCACCTACAACCTGCTGACCTCCGCGCCGAGCGACTGGGCCGGCGACTACGTCATCACCTACGGTTCCTCTCCGAGCTACGTGATGACGGCTGTGACCCCGTCTTCCAACGGCGCCCAGATCGAGTCAACCTCTAACCGCACCGACTACTCCTCCACCGGCATGAGCCTGAGCAACTCCGCTCTGAGCAATGTCGCTGACAAGTACGTGTTCACGGTTGCGGCCACCGGCAGTTACTACACCATCCAGGCCAAGACCACCGGCACCTACCTCGGCATGGACTCCAGCTCCTACCTCTCCGGCTACACCACCTACAGCTCCTCCTACTGCAGATGGACGCCCGGCTATGGCTCTAACGCCAGCACGGCCAAGAACGTCGCCAGCGGCTCCTATCCGTACCTCGGCTTCAGCTCCAGCAGCAACTACTTCTGGTCCGCCAGCTCCGCCACGAGCTCCACGAGCACCAACGTCCGCTGGTGGAAGGCCTCCCAGAGCGGCACCGTCTACTACTCCACCACGATCACCGAGCAGACCGAGCCGGATCCTGTCTACTACACCGTGACCTTCAATTCCAACGGCGGCTCCTCTGTCGCTTCTCAGACTGTCCTCGAGGGCAGCACCGCGACCCGTCCGGCCGACCCGACCAAGAGCGGCTATACCTTCGCCGGCTGGTACAAGGACAGCAGCCTGACCACCGCCTATAACTTCAGCACGGCTGTCACCGCCAACATCACGCTGTACGCCAAGTGGACCGAGGATGTTGTTAAGCCCACCTACTACACTGTGACCTTCAACTCCAACGGCGGTTCCTCCGTGGCATCCCAGTCCGTTGTTGAGGGCGGCACCGCGACCCGTCCGGCCGACCCGACCAAGAGCGGTTACACCTTTGAAGGCTGGTACACCACCTCTGCTCTGACCACCGCCTACAACTTCAGCACGGCTGTCACGGCCAACATCACGCTGTACGCCAAGTGGACCGAGAACGCCGCCGAGCCCACCGATGACAATGTCTTTACCCTGACCAATACCCTGATTGACGGCCAGAGAGTCGTGATCTACCATCCGGACCGCGGCTATGCGATCTCCAATGTTGTCAGCAGCAGCAATTCCAGCCGTCTGACCGGCCAGACCGTCACCGTCTCCAACGGCACGATCACCAACCCGGCTGACGCTGTGATCTGGACTGTCCAGGCTGCCTCCAACGGCTTCTACCTGGTTGACGCCAGCGGCAACAAGCTCTCCAACAAGAACGGCAGCGGCCTGCTCCTGAACAGCACCAACACCATCTGGAAGGTCGTCACTGCCTCCACTTCCAACTGCGTCTACGTCCGCGACGTTTCCAACAGCAAGGAAATCGAGAGCACCGGCAGCAGCAACACCTACAGCGTCTACACCTACAGCTCCAGCTATGAGGATGACGCCGCCATGCAGATCTACGCCGCCACCGGTTCCACGACGACCGATCCCGAGCCCACCGAAACCTACACCGTCAGCTTCTCCGTCCCGTCCGGCGTGAGCGCGATTGATCCGATCACGGTCGAGCCTGACGAAGCCTTCACGCTTCCGACCGCCGGCGCACCCAGCGGCTACACCTTCGTCGGCTGGACGACCTCCGCGGTCAGCTCCACCACCACGGCTCCGACCTCCTACGCGGGCGGCATCTCTGTCACCACCTCCGGCAGCCTGACCCTCTACGCCCTGTACACCTACACCAGGACCACGACCGGCAACGGCGGCTATGAACTTGTGACCTCCGCGCCGAGCGATTGGACCGGCGACTACGTCATTACCTGCGGCACGGGCTCCGACCTGTACGCGATGAAGGGTCTGAGCGGCAACACCAAGTATGAATCCGCTTCCTGCGGCGGCGCTGTGGCGCTTTCCTCCACCGGCATGACGCTCAGCGGCACCACGCTGACGAACGTCTCCAGCGCCTACGTCTTCACCGTCGGCACGTCCGGCTCCTACTACACCTTCAAGAACAAGTCCACCGGCACCTATCTGGGCAGCTACCGCAGCTACCTCTACAGCCGCACCTCACTGAGCACCAGCTACTGCAGATGGACCATGTCGATGAACGGCACCGCTGTGAACATGTACAACAGCGCCAGCAGCAGCTATCCGTACATGGCCTTCTCGAGCTCCAACTACTTCATGATGTACTCCTCCTCCAACACCACGATCAGCCTGTGGAAGTACGTCGGCAGCGGCTCGACCACCACGACCTATTACACCACTCTGTAATCGGCCGACAGACAAAAGCGTGAAACACATAACAGCCCGGCGTACCGAGAGGTACGCCGGGCTTCCGGATTCTTCTGCGCAATTCTTTCCACCCCGCGGGAATTGTTCTGGCAATCGCAGGGAAGCTGTGATATAATCAGATCAGACAATCACAGAAAGAGAGGGCAGCTATCATGCCATGCACAACAATCCTGGTTGGCAGACTTGCCAGCAACGACGGCTCCACGATGATCGCCCGGACAGACGACGGGCATTTTGACGACAAAAAGCTCATCGTCGTCAAGCCGAAGGATCAGCCGAAGACTTACCGCAGCGTCATCAGCCACGTTGAGATAAAGCTCCCGCCCAAGCCCCTGCGCTATACCTCCTGCCCGAGCGTCAACCTCGAGCACGGGATCTGGCCCGCGACCGGCATCAACGCCGCGAACGTCGGCATGACCGCCACCGAGACCATCAGCTCGAACCCGCGCGTCCTCGGCGCAGATCCTCTGGTCGTGCGGAAGAAGGCGGAAAAGGAGGGCGAGCCCGAGATCCCCGGCGGGATCGGCGAGGAGGACATCGTGACGCTCGTTCTGCCCTATATTCGCAGCGCGCGCGAGGGCGTCGTCCGCCTCGGCAGCCTGCTCGAGCAGTACGGCACATATGAGAGCAACGGCATTGCGTTCAACGATGAAAACGAGATCTGGTGGCTCGAGACCATCGGCGGCCATCATTGGATCGCCAAGCGCGTGGGCGACGAGGAGGTCGTCGTCATGCCGAACCAGTTCGGCCTGGACAATTTTGACTTTGCCGACGCCTACGGCGAGCAGCGTACCTGCATGTGCTCTGCGGACCTCAAGGAATTCATGGAGCGCAACAGTCTGGACCTGAACACCGACGGCGTTTTCAATCCCCGCTGGGCCTTCGGCTCCCGTCGCCACCATGACCACATCTACAACACGCCCCGCGCCTGGTACATGGGCAGATATCTGACCCCGACCCGGTTCCGCTGGGACGGCCCCAACGCCGACCTTACGCCCGAAAGCGACAACATCCCCTGGGCCTTTGTCCCCGAAAAGAAGGTTACCGTCGAGGATGTGACCTTCCTGCTGTCCTCCCACTATGAGGGCACGCCCTACGATCCTTACGCAGCTTCTGCGGAGAAGAAGGGCATCTACCGTCCCATCGGCATCAACCGCACCGGTGTTACCGGCCTGTGCCAGATCCGCAGCGGCGTCCCGGACGCGGTCAAGGGCGTAGAGTGGATCTGCTTTGCCTCCACCACCTTCGGCGCCTTCCTGCCGGTCTATGTGAACGTGCCGAAGATGCCGGAATACCTGAGCAATGTGACCGAACGCGTCTCCACGGAGGACTTCTACTGGACGACACGCATGCTCGGCGCGCTGGCGGATCCCTGCTACGGCGCGAGCATCATGCACATCGAGCGCTATCAGAACGCGATCGCCTGCAGAGGACGCGAGATTCTCAGCCGCTATGATCGCGAGATCGCCGCCGGCGCCGACGTCAGTCTGCTGGAGCGGGCGAACGAGGAGCTCTGCGCGATGGCGAAGGAGGAGACCGACGCCTGCCTCAGCCGCGTTCTCCGCGCCGCGTGCGAGCGCATGCGCAACGGCTATAAGCGTTCAGACAACTGATTTTTGATGCGCGGAGACCGGTCCGGCAGAGAAGAACATGAGGAGGGGAGAGCTTGAAGCATCGAAAGTATCGCAGAAAACCGGCGCGAAAAACGTGGAATCCGGTCTGGCTCTGGGTCGCGGCTTTTCTTCCCGTATATCTGGTCCTGTCCGGCAAGGATGGTTACCTCGGAATCTCCGCCTTTAAAACGAAGCTGCTCTACGGCTTCTCGGCTGTCCTGTTGGGGATCTCCGTCATTCAGCTCTGTTCGGATTACCGCCGTATGAGCCGTCAACGCAGCGGGAACGACGCCTGGAAGGAAATCCTCCGTCCGACGCCCGCGCAGACGGCAGCCCTGCTCTACCTGCTCTTTACGCTGCTCTCCGCGTCCCTCTCGCCCTTTGGCAAGCATGCCTGGTACGATGACGTCTGCCACGAAAACGCCGTCACGCAGCTTTGCTATGTACTGATCTTCCTGTCGGTCTCACGCTGGGCCAGGCCGACGCGGGCGCTCGCGTATCTTGTCCTGATCTGCATCGTGGCGCACAATGCCGTCATCCTCCTGCAGCAGTCCGGCGAGAATCCGCTCGGCTACTATCCGCCCTGGACGAACTACGAGAAGGTCCAGACGCGGCCGGACTTCCTCTTCCTCGGCATGAGCGGGAACGCCGATCAGGTTTCCGCTGTCCTGA
Source organism: Oscillospiraceae bacterium (assembly GCA_017425545.1). Taxonomy (GTDB): domain Bacteria; phylum Bacillota; class Clostridia; order Oscillospirales; family Oscillospiraceae; genus JAFRPC01. Next base: position 5,533 of record JAFPFL010000064.1, read on the forward strand.
GCCTGATGACGCCGATCTGCTTCGGGGTCGCCGCTCTGGACGATAAAATGCCTGTGGCGATCCGGATCCTCGCCGTTCCACTCGGCTCCATCTGCGTCTATGAGCTGATCGAAATCGACGTGCTCGCCGGCGTCGTCGGCGTCGCGTGCGGTCTCTTCCTGTCCGCATTTGTGCTGGTCCGCGCGAGACGGCGGACGAAGGCCTTCTGCCTGCTCGGCCTTGGCGCCGCAGGCAGCGGAGCGGTCTGGTATCTTTGGACCTGTCCGACCAACATCCGATTCTTCCGGGAGATCCACTCGATCCTCCACGGGAAGATCTCCGACAGCTTCGGCTCCGGCCGCGTCTTCATCTGGCGGCAGATGCTTCGCAGGATTCCGGACCAGCTCTGGTTCGGCAGCGGGCCGGATACCGTGCGCAAGACCGGCCTGATCCCGTTTCGCCGCTACGATGCCGGGGGGAAGCTGGTGGCCCAGGCTGCGATCACCGACGCGCACTGTCTGCCGCTGGAGATCCTCTATACGCAAGGCCTGTTCGCGCTGTGCTCCTGGCTGGCGACGGTCGGGATCGTGCTCGCACCATGGTTCCGCCGGAAGGGGAGAACGACGGCAGCCGCGATCCTGGGCGCGGCCATTGTGTGCTTCTGCTTTACCATGCTGTTTGACTTCAGTTCGGTCATCGTGATGCCGTTCTTCTGGGTCGCGCTTGGCCTTCTGGAGGCGGAAAACCGCGCCGCCAAACGAATGCGATAAAGAAAAAAGCTGAATGAAGCGCCGGCAAATGCCGGGGCGTTCATTCAGCTTTTTTTTCCGAGTCCGGCCTGCTCTTCCGGAAGCTGAGATAGCCCTCCAGAATCAGACTGGCAGCCACCGCGTCGACGGTGTTCTTCCGCTTCTTTCCGTGGTAGCCGTTGGCGGAGAGAATGTTGTGCGCCTCCACGGTCGTCCGGCGCTCATCCCAGAGCGTGACGTCCATTCCGAGCGCCTCTGAGAGCGAGGCGGCGAAGCTGCGGTAGAGCTCGGCCCGCGGTCCCTCGGAGCCGTCCATGTTGCGCGGGAAGCCCATCACGATCTCATCCGGCTTCGTCTCGGAGACGATGCGGCGGATCTCGGCGATGGTTTTCTCCCGGTTCCAGCTGTGAATGACCTCGGTCCTGCCCGTGATGGAGCCGGTCAGATCGGAGACGGCGATCCCGGTCCGGGCGTCCCCGTAATCGATGGCAAGTACTCTCAATCCGTCCTCCTGATGCACCGGACGCCGCGTTCGGCCTTTCTCCGGTGGGATGCACTCATCATATCCGTTTCCGCCTGCGTTGTCAATCGAAAAGTTTCTGTTTTTTTCGCAGAAAAACGAAATTATTCATTGACTTCGCGGGAGGGATGTGGTACAATCTCCCTACCTGTGAAAAAGGGCTCTTTTTTTGTGCGCTCTTTTTCAGCTGCGGACGGATGCTTCGGCTTCCCCTAAATCTGAAATAGCCGCAGTGATACAGGGAGGCAATTAAGGAGGTGCCGTAATGCGCGTTAAAATCACTCTCAGATGTTCCGAATGCAAGCAGAGAAACTACAACACCATGAAGAACAAAAAGAACGACCCCGATCGGCTTGAAATGAAGAAGTATTGCAGATTCTGCAAGAAACATACGCTTCATACCGAGTCGAAGTAATCGAAAGGGAGATCGGCAATGGCAGAAGTCAAAAAGGAAAATTGGCTCAAGAGACGCTGGGACGGTCTGACAAGATGGTTCCGCGGCATGAAGAGCGAGCTCAAGAAAGTTGTATGGCCGACTTGGTCTCAGGTTCTGAACAACACCCTGGTCGTCATCGTTGTTTCTGTGATCTTCGCGATCATCATTGGCTTGATTGACTACTTTGCTTACCAGGGCATTCTTGCGCTGCTGGACCTGGTCGGGTAAGCCGCCATGTCAGAAGACGCAAAATGGTACGTCGTACAGACCTATTCCGGATATGAGAATACGGTCAAAGCGACGATTGAGAAGACCATTGAGAACCGTTCCCTGCAGGACGTCATCTGTGAAGTAGCCATCCCGATGGAGACGGTTACGGAAATCACGGAAAACGGTCCGAAAACCTACGAGCGGAAGAGCTTCCCGGGCTATGTGCTCATCAAGATGGTGATGAACAGCGATACCTGGTACATCGTCCGCAACGTTCGCGGCGTGACGGGCTTTGTCGGCCCCTCGAGCACGAACCCGCCCCCTCTTTCGGAAGAAGAGGTCATCAAGTGGGGCGTCGAGCGCCGTGAGATCGTCGTCGCCTTCAATGTTGGGGATACCGTCCGGATCGTGGACGGCCCGCTGACCAGCTTTACCGGTCGCGTGGACGCCCTGGACATTGAAAAGAACAGCGTTCGCGTTATTGTTTCCATGTTCGGACGCGAGACGCCGGTGGAGTTGGAACTCGATCAGGTAGAGACAATTTCCGAAGAGCAGCAATAAGCTGCATGAACGTGGGAGGGGCTTGTCCCCGCAAAACTACCACTTATATTTCAGGAGGTGCTAATCATGGCACAGAAAGTAACAGGTTATATCAGACTGCAGATTCCCGCTGCAAAGGCAACCGCTTCCCCTCCTGTTGGTCCCGCTCTGGGCCAGCACGGTGTCAACATTTCCCAGTTCATCAAGGAATTCAACGAGCGCACGAAGGATCAGGCCGGCTTTAAGATCCCGGTCGTCATTACGGTCTATGCTGACCGCAGCTTCAGCTTCGTGACCAAGACCCCCCCGACCCCCACGCTGATTCTTAAGGCTCTCGGGATCGAGAAGGGCTCCGGCGTTCCCAACAAGACCAAGGTCGCCACGATCACCAAGGCGCAGGTCCGCGAGATCGCCGAGCGCAAGATGCCCGACCTCACCGCTGCCACCATTGAAGCCGCGATGAGCCAGGTAGCCGGCACCTGCCGCTCCATGGGCGTCACCGTTGTTGACTGATTGACGGGACACCGTCTCAAAATGTGGGAGGATTATTCCGCATCACCACTTTAAGGAGGAAATAATTTTGTTTAGAGGTAAGAAATATAAAGAGGGTGCGAAGCAGATCGACCGCACCGTACAGTATGATCCCGCGGATGCTCTGGGTCTTGTCTGCAAGACCGCTACCGCGAAATTCGATGAGACCGTCGAGATCCACATCCGTCTCGGCGTTGACTCCCGGCATGCTGACCAGCAGGTCCGCGGCGCCATCGTTCTTCCGAACGGCACCGGCAAGACCCGCAAGGTCCTGGTTTTCGCCAAGGACGCCAAGGCTGACGAAGCTCGTGAAGCCGGCGCTGACTTTGTCGGCGGCATGGACATGGTCGAGAAGATCCAGAAGGAAAACTGGTTCGACTTCGACGTCGTCGTTGCCTCTCCCGATATGATGGGCATTGTCGGCCGTCTCGGCAAGCTGCTCGGCCCGAAGGGCTTGATGCCCTCCCCCAAGGCCGGCACCGTCACCCCGAACATCTCCGCTGCTGTCAAGGAGATCAAAGCCGGTAAGATCGAGTACCGTCTCGACAAGACCAACATCATCCACTGCCCGATCGGCAAGGTGTCCTTCGGCGCTGAAAAGCTGGCCGAGAACATGAACGCTCTGATGGGCGCGGTCATCAAGGCGAAGCCCGCCGCCGCCAAGGGCCAGTATATCAGATCCTGCGTCGTTGCCTCCACCATGGGCCCCGGCGTCAAGGTCAACACTTCCAAGTATTGATCCCTTGCGGATTTGAAAGCTGAAACAGAGGCGCTGCAGAATCATCTGCAGCGCCTCTGTGCTGAATGATCCGTTTTCAATTCTCAATTGGAAAACGGGAGCGTGCTGCGGCGCGCTCCCGTTTTTTCTACAGGCGTTCCAGCTCGCTGCGCATTCTGCGGTTGCTCCGCAGCCAGAGCAGCAGCGGCATGCCGAGGACGTACAGCACAGCCGCCTCGCCCGCGCCGACGGAGAGGGCGTTCATGCCCCAGGCCGGCAGGAAGGCGCGGTCGTCAAAGAAGATCGCAATCTCCGCACCGACGATCAAGGCGTTGCATAGGATCGTGGGCAGCGGCGCGAGCCATGCGATCCAGGGCTTTTTCTGCATCGCGCGGCCCATGCGCCAGGTCAGCACGCAGGCGATCAGGGTCGCCGCCGTGCCGATGACCATGTCCCAGGCGCTGACCGTCGAGAGAAGGTTTGCGGCAACGCAGCCGATCACCATGCCGGGGATCGCCCAGGGCGTAAAGCAGCATAGAACTGCGAGCGCCTCGGAGATCCGGAACTGCACCGGCCCATAGGCCAGGCCGAACAGACCGGAGAGATAGGTGAGGGAGGCATAGGCCGCTGCGAGAATGCCTGCGAAGGTAATTTGCTTTGTGGTGATTTTCATCGTTTTCCTCCAAATGAAAAAATGGACGCACTGCGCCCATCCGATTTCCGCCCCGGTTTTCCCGCGGCGACTCCATAGTTTTGTTTTTCGACAGGATGGTTTCGAACTGTCGTATTCAATTGAAGCCTGTCTATCTTATCAGTTTTCCGCGAAAAGTCAAGCAGTCATTTTCCCGCGGCGGGGTTTCGGGCACGGAAATGTAAACAATTTGCAAAAAGATTTCCGAACCCCTTTCTAATTCCGCGGAAACTGTGTATAATCCGCTCAAAGACGATTTTACGGAAAGGAGGCGCCAGGCATGCTGCAGCTGCAGAAGATCCGGAAGGTTTACAAGACCGGCGCGCTGGTACAGACCGCGCTCGACGACGTCAGTCTGAATCTGCGCGACAACGAATTTGTGGCCATCCTCGGCCCGAGCGGCTCGGGCAAGACGACCCTGCTCAATGTGATCGGCGGCCTTGACCGCTATGACAGCGGCGATTTGATCATCAACGGCGTTTCCACGAAGAAATACAGCGCGCGCGACTGGGACTCCTACCGCAATCACACGGTCGGCTTTGTCTTCCAGAGCTATAACCTGATCCCGCACCAGAATATCCTGTCCAACGTGGAGCTGGCGCTGACGATCGGCGGCGTCTCCCGGCGGGAACGCAGAAAGCGCGCCAAGGATGCACTCAAAAAGGTCGGCCTCGAGGCGCATATGCACAAGAAGCCCTCCCAGCTCTCCGGCGGCCAGATGCAGCGCGTGGCGATCGCGCGCGCCCTGGTCAACGACCCGGATATCCTGCTTGCCGACGAGCCGACCGGCGCGCTGGACAGCGAAACCAGCCTGCAGGTCATGGACCTTCTCAAGGAGGTCGCCCGCGACAGGCTCGTCGTCATGGTCACGCACAACCCGGAGCTTGCCCAGAAATATGCGACCAGGATCGTCCGCCTGAAGGACGGCAGGGTCACAGACGACACCGATCCGTTTGTGCCGGAGGCCGCTGCGCTCCCCGCGCACAAAAACATGGGCAAGGCCTCGATGTCGCTTCTGACATCCCTGAGCCTGAGCTTCCACAATCTCCGGACCAAAAAGGTCCGCACCCTCCTGATTGCCTTTGCCGGCTCCATCGGCATCATCGGTATCGCCATGATCCTGTCCATGTCCAACGGCGTGGACCGCTATATCCAGAACGTCGAGCAGGACACGCTCAAGAGTTATCCGCTGCAGATCACGGACTCCAGCTTCAACCTGGCCAACTTCATGCCGAATCAGGCAGGGGAGGACAAGAACGGACCGCCTGCCGAGGTGCGCGAACGAAAGACGATCACGAACCTGCTCTCCACGGTCTCGGTCAACGACCTGGCGTCTCTTCGCGCCTATCTCGAGAGCGGGAAATCCGACGTCTACAACTACGTCCAGTCCATCGAATACGGCTACAGCATCACCCCGCAGATCTTCTCCGTGACGGACAGCACCGTCCGCCAGGTCAACCCGGATCGCAGCTTCACGGCCCTGGGCTTTACGGCAGCGGACAATATGAACGGGATGCTCTCTGCGCTCAGCAGCACGGACTCCTTCCACATCATGCCGAAAAACCGGCAGATCTATCAGGAGAAGTATCAGGTCAAAGCCGGTCACTGGCCGGAGGCCTGGAACGAATGCGTCCTTGTGCTGTCGTCAACCGGCAGAGTTTCCGATCTGGCGCTCTATACGATGGGTCTCAAGGACCCTGCAGAGCTCGAACAGATGGTCCGCAGCTTTGCCGAAGGCGGGCAGATCCAGGTGGATGAGACGGAGCAGACTTACAGCTATCAGGATTTCATCGGGATCACCTTCCGCATGCTTCCGGCCAGCCGGTTCTACAACTATGATGAGAACTATCAGGTCTGGACCGACCGCTCGGGCGACGAGGCATTTCTCCGCGGTGCCCTCGCGGATGCGGACACGCTGACCATCGTCGGCGTGGTCCAGCCGCTGGAGGACGGCGTCACGCAGACCCTTCAGATCGGCGTCAACTATCCTGCCGAGCTTGAGGAACGTCTGATGGCTGAGGCCGCGCAGAGCGCGATCGTCCGCGCGCAGCTGGATGACCCGGATCTCGACGTATTCACGGGCAGCCCGTTCGGGCAGGAAGCCGGCAAGGGCGACGTCGATATGAGCCGGCTCTTCAACGTCGACCGGGATACGCTGAAGAAGGCCTTCGGCCTCGATCCCGAGCAACCCCTGTTCGATCCCTCTCAGATGGATTTCTCCGACTTCGACCTCTCCGACGTGGACCTGTCCGGGTCGGTGGATCCCGGCATCTTCTATTCTGCCATGCCGTCGATCAGCTCCGATCAGATCTCGAAGCTGATGCGCGGCGTGCGGCTCCAGATGAGCCCGGAGCAGATGGAAGTGCTGGTCGCAGAGCTGATGCAGGGCTATCTGCAGGCGTCCGCCGGAGATCCGTCCACGGATCTGACAGCCCTTCCCGGCGCGATCTCGTCTTATCTTGCCTCCGACGATGCGGCGGAGCGCATTCGCTCCGGGATCCAGAAGGCCTGGACCGAGAACAACGCGGCCGTCGTCACGCAGGAGGAAATGCTGACGATCGTGGAGTCCGTGCTCGCCGGCTATCCGGACTACCTCGCCGAAAACGGTCTGGAGGACGGAGATATTCCGATGGCCTACCTCGGCGAGTATCTGCGGAGTCCGGCGGCGCAGGCGGCCCTCACGCAGGCTGCCTCCACGCTGAACGAGCGGGTGCTCAACTTCACCCTTTCGCCCGCGCAGATCAACGCTGTCACCTCCGACCTTGCCGCCGGCTATGCCGACTATGCGCAGGCGAACAGCCTGCCGAACCCGGACGCGATCCGGCGGTCCTTCTCGGACTATCTCTCGTCTGACGAGGCCTCCGGCTATCTGAGCGACGCGCTTGCCGGCGCGCTCGATACCTCCGGCATGGAGCGGGAGGCCCGGAAGCTCTTTGCCGGCTATTCCGGCCAGCTCGCAGGTGCGATGACGAAGGCGGGGGAGCAGATGCTCGCCTCCGCCGGCGATGCGATCCGCGGGGAGCTGACAAAGCAGATGGGCGCGCTCGGCGACCAGCTGCAGACGCAGCTTGAGGACGCCTTCCAGATCGACCCGGAGACCTTTGCCGAAGCCTTCTCCATGAACCTGACGCCGGAAGAGCTCCGTGATCTGATGACGACCCTGATGTCCAGACAGGGCAATACCTACGACGGCAATCTCCGGAAGCTCGGCTACGGCGCCGAGGAGCGTCCGACCTCCATCACCATCTATCCGATCGATTTCGCCGGGAAGAAGGCGGTCAAGGGGATCCTGGAGGATTACAACCGCCAGATGCTCGCGGCCGGAGAAGAGGACAAGGTCATCTCTTATACGGATATTGTCGATACGCTGATGTCGTCCGTCACGGACATTGTCGACGCGATCTCCACGGTGCTGATCGCGTTCGTGGCGATCTCGCTGGTCGTATCCTCCGTCATGATCGGCGTCATCACCTATATTTCCGTACTCGAACGGCACAAGGAGATCGGTATTCTGCGCGCGATCGGCGCTTCCAAGCGCAACATCTCCCAGGTCTTCAACGCCGAGACCTTCATCATCGGCGCGCTGGCGGGCCTTTTGGGCGTCGGGATCACGTACCTGCTCCTGATCCCGGCAAACCATATCATCGCCAGGCTCGCGAAGGGCGTGGAGATCCGCGCCTTCCTGCCGCTCACCTCTGCCGGCATTCTCGTCCTGATCTCCATCGTCCTGACCATGATCGGCGGTCTGATCCCCGCGAAGAAGGCGGCCCGCTCCGATCCGGTCGCCGCCCTGCGTTCGGAATAACCCCGGATCGCGGTTCCCGGCAGGATCCCGGAACAATTCTGCCGCCCGGTCGTCAAACCAGTACAGGAAGCCTCCCAAACGGGAGGCGCCTGTCTGACCGGCGCCGCATCGCCGCTTCGTACGGCGGCGGACGCCCCGAGCTCATACCATCACCGAAAGGAAGAACATATCATGAAAAAAGTGATCAGTCTGCTTCTTGCATCGCTGCTTCTGCTTGGCCTGGTCGGCTGCCACAGCTCTTCGGATAAGGCGGCTGCCGGTACCCCCGCTTCGCCCGAGGAACTCACCGAAACGCCCGCTGAAACGGGAACCGCGGCGCCGAGCGAGGCCTCCCCGGAGGATCTCACCGACGCGCCGACCGAAGCTCCTACGGATGCCCCCACGGAGGCTCAGATCGAGGCGCCTACCGAAGCTCCGACAAAAGCGCCTGCGCCCGAGATCTCAACGGCGAAGGCGGATCAGCCGGAGGAGGACATGTCGGAAAATGAGCTTGTCTCTCTGCGCCAGGTGATCCTGGACAACGGCTGCATCTGCGGCGTGCTGTTTCTGGGCTTTACCGATTGGGACGAGGAGCCGTTCGAGAATGGCAACGGCGTCTGGCAGAAGTTCCTGAGACAGAGCGATGCCGGGAAGGAATTCGACTTCCTGCGCAAGATCCCGCAGGATCACATTTTAGACGTCGGAGGCACCGAGGTCTACTGCCTGATCCCGCTGTCCAACAGCACTGCGAAGAGCGTTATCCGGACCGAAATGAGTGAGGACGGCGAAACCGCAGATGTCGGCGACCCGGTCTTTACGGAGGTCAGCGACGCACCCTTCATCCTCCGCTGCAACGTCAGCGACATCGTCCCCAACGCGAGGGTCACGATCCGGACGGAGGACGCCAGAGTGGACTGGGAGCCCTTCCTGAGCCTGGAAGACAGCCATGTCGTCGTCCCGGTCGAGGGCGGTCTGTGCGATCTGACGGTCTACAATTACTGATTTTCCAGCGCCCCGCAGAGGCTTGATCCCGGGCCGTCCGCGGACCCGTTTTAAAACAAAGGCACAGCCGGAGATCCGTGAAAAGCGGATCTCCGGCTGTGCTTTTCCCGCATAATCTGCCATTTTCCGCAGATACTACCACCGAAGCAAAATCAAGGAGGTAGTACCATGAAACGGAAGCATATCATCCGGTTGCTGCTGGCGCTGAGCCTGCTGCTCTGCCTCGCAGCCCCGGCCTATGCGGAGACGACGATCGAAAGCGACGAGGAGTACGTCTTTACCGGAGAGGAATTTGCCGATTCTGACGACCTGTGCGGCGTCTTTTTCACCGAGCTGCCCGCGCCGGGCACGGCGAGCCTGCTGCTGGGCGACCGGACGCTCCGCGCCGGCGACGCGGTGACGGCGGAGGACCTTCCGCATCTGCGCCTGCGCCCGGACTGTGATCGCAGCGTCGAGGCGAGCATCACGTTCCTTCCCATCTACAAGGACGGCGCGGCGCCGGAGACCGTCCTTCCCATGCACATTCAAAAGAAGCAGAACCTGCCGCCGGTCGTCAAGGACGTCTCGTTTGAAACCTGGCGGAATCTCCCGAATACCGGCGCGCTGACGGCGGAGAACGACGACGGCCCCGTGACCTTCACGCTGAAAAACCGCCCCACGCGCGGCACCGTTGAGCTTGCCCCGGACGGGACCTTCACCTATACGCCCAAGCGGAACAAGGTCGGAGAGGACAGCTTCACCTTCATTGCCACCGACACGGCAGGCGGCGAGTCGATCCCCGCCACCGTGCACATCCGGATCCTGCACCCGCAGGACGCCGAGACCTTTGCGGACCTGTCGCGCGACGCACAGTTTTCCGCCATGTGGATGCGGGAATGCGGTCTGTTCAGCGGCGAGCGGGTGTCCGGAACGCTGAATTTCGGCCCGGAAAAGCCGGTCAGCCGCGGCGAATTTCTGGCCATGGTCATGGATCTCAACGGCATTGCGCCGGAGATCGGCCTTCCGACCACCGGCTTTGCCGATGAGCAGGAGGCGGCTTCGTGGCAGCGGCCCTATCTGGCCTCCGCGCTGCGGCGCGGCATCATCCGCGGCTGCCGCAGAGAAGGTGAGCTGGTCTTCCGTCCCAACGATCCGATCACCGGCGCAGAGGCCGCGCTGATCCTCACCCGTGCCCTTGGCCTGGACCCGGAGCAGGCCGTCTCGACCCTCAAGATGGCCGACGAGTCCGTCCCCGCATGGGCCTCTGACGCCGTCCTGACGCTCCGCGCCGTCGGCGTGTCCGTGATCGGTTCCTGCGACGCGCTGTCCCGCGCCGAGGTTGCAGACCTGCTCTACGCCTGCTCGAAGCTCAGCTAACAGTCAAGACCACCGGCATAGCCGGTGGCTTGCACTTTACAGCCAAAGAAACACGCAGCCGCCCGATAGGGCCGGCTGCGTGTTTTAACGCGGCAGGTTCCGCCTGCGTCCGCGGGCAGGCTTCAGCTCTTGGAGGTCTTCTTCACCCCGACTTTCTGCCAGATCGGGAAGGTGATCGGCCAGATCGCGCCGGCGAAGACCACAACGAGGAAATAGCGGATGGCGTCCCAGTAGGGCTTCTCGGAGATCATTTTGAAGACGGGCTTGAGGCCCTTCTGGATGCCGACGACAAGGAGCAGGCCGATCACGATCTTGCAGATCTGACCCAGCAGCGGCGCCTTCTCGGAGAAGTGCAGCTTCTTCCAGTCCACCGTGTAGGCAAGCGTCAGGCCGAGCAGCGCGCCAAGCAGCTTCCAGCCGTTTGCAAGTCCTTCCAGATAATTGTCCGTGTAGTTATCGCCGAGCATCACGTCCGCCGGGAAGGGGTAGAGGCTGACGTAGGCGACGTATGCGATGTTGATCAGGATCATGCATCCCAGCAGACCGTACATCCAGCGCGGGCTCTTGCTGGCGTGCTGCACGATCGGGTACATCACGAAAACCAGCACAATGCCGATCGCCAGGCCGACCGCGACGTCGGTGGGGAAGTGCGCGCCGAGATACATTCTCGAGAATGCGACCAGCGCGAAAAGCAGGATCAGAACGATCCGCAGCCAGGTTTTCTTTGCAAACCGCGCGATGCCGCCGAAGGTGCAGACAGCGCTCTGCGAATGTCCGCTCGGGAAGGAATAGCCGGTGGCGCCGCTTTTTGCGGACGGCACGAGGATCGACGGATCCCGCTTCCACGGCCGCGGAACGCGATAGACAAGCTTGAGCCATTGCGTCGCGATGGTGCCGAGAAAGCCCACCGCAAGAATATAATATCCCTTCCACTTATCCACGCACCAGAACAGGACCAGGGCGACCGCCATGAACAGCAGCTCCTCGCCAAAGTACGTGACCGCCTGCATGATCGCGTTCAGAACCGGATTGCGGAGGGACGCGAGCGTGTACAGAAAATCCATAAATCTGCCTCCTCAAATGCGAATCCCGTTTCATCCGTTTTCACGGGAATCAATGTCTGAATTCATCATAGCACACCCCGCCGCGATTTTCCAGAGGGAGTACGGTCTTTTTTCGACGCTGCGCCGCCAGAGTCGGAAAATAGTTACAAACTGTTGACAAAACCTGTAAAACCGGGTATAATTTAAAATGATAAGCTATCAAGAGAAGTCCATGGAAAATGGTTGACATAATTCCGGAGGTTGGCAATGAAATATCTCCTTCACAGACTATCCGCACTGCTGCTGGCGGCCCTGCTGCTGCTCAGCTCCGTGCCGCTGGTCGGCGCGGCAGGTGATCAGCCGGATCCGTCCTGCACCCTTGGAACCTTCAGCGGCGATATGCTCGTCGGCGGAACCCAGGTCCAGACGGAGCTCGGTCTGTTCTACCTCGGCGACGACGGATACATATATCGGGACGGAGACAAAACGCCCGTCTATTCGCATTCTGCCGCGCGTCTGAACTATTCCGACGGTACGCTCTATTTCGCGCGCCTGCACGAAGACGGCTTTGACGTCGTCGGCTATCAGCTCGCCACCGGCGAGGAGACGGTCTATCTGCAGGGCTTCAGCGGCAATCTGCGCCAGCTCTATCTGATCGACGGCACGCGCATCAACTTCCTCTGCGACAACATCGTGTGGGAGCTGAGCCTCTCGGACGGCTCTTACCGCATGATCCGCTTTGCCCTCGACCTGTGGAGCTTCGTGCCCACCGGCTGCGGCCTGATCTACGCCACCGGCACGCTGTTTGACTACAGCCTCTTTGCCGAGGACCATCTGCTTGCCGAGCATGTGGAGTCCTACTATGTGGACTTCCAGCTTGCCGGCGGCGCGATCGTCTACTCCCTCGGCGGAACTGAATTTCAGATCGATCTCTCTGACGCCTTCCGCGGCGTGGTCCGTCCGGCCTCGTTCAAAGGCGCTGCACTGGTCAATACGGCCAGCAGCGGCACGGAAGCAGAACTGACGGAGGACGAGATCCTTGCCCTGGAGGCGATTGGCGCCGAGCACTCCCACGACGACCTGGAGGAAGTCGACAGCGACCCGGTGAACCAGCCGCCCGCCGAGGAGCCTCCAATCGACAACACGCTGCCCGAGGATCCCGGCCTGGATCCTGCGGATTACCCGGACGATCCCGCCGCGCCGGATCCTGAGGAAGCGCCCGCGGAGGAGCCCGCACCTGCGGCAGACCCCGAACCCGCCGAAGATCCTGCGGAGCCCGCGGACGAGCCGGTCCCCGTCGAACCCACGCCTGCCGGACCGGCGGACGAGCCTGTTCCTGGCGAGCCGGCTGACGAGCCCGCGCCAGCAGCACCCGCGGAGGATCCTGTCCCTGCTCAGCCCACAGAAGATCTCGACTCTGCCGGACCGGCGGAAGAGAATAGACCGTCTGCGGAATCGACTGAGCCGCCTGCGGACGTCCCCGGCGCGGTGAAGATCACTGTCCCGGATGCGATGCTGAATGTCCCGGCGCCTTCTGATATCTTTGAAACAGACGCGTTGGACGGAACGGTGATCCGTCGCTCCGTGAACGAAAACCAGGTGAACATTGTCAAGCGCGCGCATCAGATGCTTGAGATCCAGTGGACGCCGCGCCAGAACATCACCAGCTGGGGCGGATGGTTTACCTATCAGGCCGGCGTGACCTACACCGGACTGCCCTATTGCCAGGCGGTCGGCGGCGACTACGGCGGAAGCTACGTCCCCTGGTACACCTCCCTGACCAAGTTCATCGGAGAGATCAACAACGCGACCGGCAGGATGTACACGAGCCGCTGCACCTATGGCCGCGGCGGACCGGCCTTCGGCGTCGACTGCTCTGCCTTCGTCTCCTGGGCTCTGGATCTGCCTTACCGCTGCTCCACCCGGAACATTGTAGACGGTTCCTACAGCGAGGGCTTCGGAACGCTGATCAGCTCGAATTCCTACGCCGATATTCAGGTCGGCGACTTCCTGAACTCCTCCTCCCACGTTGTCCTGGTCACAGACGTTACCTATAACGCGGAGGGTGAGATCACCGCAGTTCAGATCTCCGAGGCGACGATCTGGAACACTGACGGGGGCAAAGGCCTGTGCCGCAGCACCTGGTTTACCGGCAGCAGCGGCCTGGCAAGACTGACCTCCAAGTACTTCGGCGGCGGCTATCGGCTCTACCGCCGTTCCGAGAGCTGGAAGAACCGGAAGACCGGCGTTCTTGAGGCCGCGCCTCCCGTAACATATACGCATGAATGTGTCGTTCCGCTCTCCGGCGACGAGTGCCCCGTCTGCGGCAACAACATGCTGCTGAAGCCGGGCGTGGACGTCAGCCAGTGGCAGGGCGCGATCGACTGGCAGGCCATGTCTCCGTACATTGATTTTGCCATCCTCCGGATCGGCTATCATGACACCGTGTACGGTAAGCTGAAACAGGACGAGCAGTTCCTGAACAACGTTCGGGGCTGCGTTGCGAACAACATCCCCTACGGCGTCTACTTCTACTCCTATGCCAAAACCCCGGAAGAAGCCATGCAGGAAGCCGGCTTCGTTCTGGAGATCCTGAGCGGTCTCGAGACCTTTCCGGAGCTGCCGATCTTCCTCGACGTGGAGGAGCCCGACGTGCTCGCGCTCCCGAACGACCAGCTGACGGCGATCGTGCAGGCCTTCTATGAGACGATCGAAAATATGGGCTTCCGTGGCGGCCTCTATGCAAGTGAGAGCCCGTGGAATCTCAAGTTCAGCGGAGAAACCTGCGGCGCCTGGGCAAGCTGGGTCGCCAAGTGGGCAGATTCGGAAGGGAACATTCCTGCCGACGGCAGCCTGACGCTGAACGCTGCCAACGGCGCGAACATCTGGCAGTACGGCGCCAAGCAGATGCCCGGCGTCTCGGTGCTGGATTCGAACGGCAATGTCGCGCCGGTCGACGTCGACTACTGGATCGGTTCGGTCGGCGATACGGAGCACCGCTATCAGACCACCAAGACCCCTGCGACCTGCACCGAAGAGGGCAGCGAGGGCTATCGCTGTGTTGTGTGCGGCCAGAGCGTTTCGCGGAACACGCCTGCGCTGGGGCATGAATATGTCGGCGGCTTCTGCTTGCGCTGCGGCCTTCCCGAGACGGTTTTCGATCAGTATACCGACATCTTCCCGGATAAATGGTACTCTGAGGCGGTCGCCTATGCCATCGAGCACGGCCTGTTCGCCGGCATCTCCAATACGAGCTTCGCCCCCTCGATGACTATGAACCGGGCAATGATGGTCACAGTCCTTTGGCGTCTGTCCGGCGAACCAGAGGTGCCGGAGGAGCAGCTCTTTGACGATGTGCTGCTGGGCAAGTGGTACTCCGAGCCGGTCACCTGGGCTGCGCATGCCGGGGTGACGAACGGCGTCAGCAGCAGCCGCTTTGCCCCAAGCAACACGATCACCAGAGAGCAGGCCGCGACCTTCCTCTACCGAGTCGCCGTCATGAACGGGGTAGATACCGACCTGAGCGCCGACCTTGACAGCTTCCCGGATGCCGATCAAGTGAACGGGTTTGCGCGCGAAGCCTTGTCCTGGGCAGTTGCCGCCGGCATCATCAAGGGTGTCGGTACTGGCGAGGGTGATTTCCTCAAGCCCGGCGCCGGCGCCACGCGCGCAGAGATTGCGACGATTCTGATGCGCTATATCCAATTCGCCGAGTCCGACGGCTAAGCGCAAACCGTGCTCCAGCCGCGGTCAGATGAAACGGCAGACCGATGGGCTGTATCCCGCCCGTAAGTCGGCGAACAGCATTATGATTCAGATCAACGCCCCTCCGGGAACCATCCCCGGAGGGGCGTTTCGATCCAAAGCTCTCTGCGCCTTCCACTCAAGTTTTTTTTGAAAAACCTGCTGTTATTCAAAACTTTTTCTTGACATTTCCGAAAAACTGCATATAATAATAATGCACTTGAGCGAACGGTCAGAGCGTCGAGCGCACGATAGCGGGTTTGTGTAATGGTAGCACACCGGACTCTGACTCCGTTTGTGAGGGTTCGAATCCTTCACCCGCTGCCAGGAATCAAGAGCCGAAATCTCCGGATTTCGGCTCTTTTCCTTTGTTTTACTCGTGTTTTCTCGCTTTCGCCCGCACCAAAGGCCTGCCGCCGGGATGTGTTTTCCCTTAAGTTTTCCCTTATCCGGGCTATGCAGGGCGTTTATGCAGTGTATTTTTTCCTCAGACGCCTGCTTTCCCGTCCCTCAGGCGCATTTGACGATGTGGATAAAGCGCTCCATCCGGTTGGCGCTCTCCTCCTTCATCTGGTCGGTGACGTGGCCGTAGACGTCCAGCGTGAAAGCCGCCGTGGCGTGGCCCAGGTTGCTCTGCACGGTCTTGACGTCGTCGCCGATCTGCAGGGAGGCCACC
>JAFPFL010000065.1 GCA_017425545.1 Oscillospiraceae bacterium
CTGAAAAACAGTCCACCGGACTGTTTTTCACGGCTTCGCCGCCGCCCTTTTCAAATCCCGCACCCAAATGCGATGGCACAAAAATCGGGCGCCGCACAAGGCGGCTCCCGATTATTGGTCCGGGTTGCGGGACTTTCCCGCGGGCTGAAAAACAGTCCACCGGACTGTTTTTCACGGCTTCGCCGCCGCCCTTTTCAAATCCCGCAACCAAATGCGATGACGCAAAAATCGGGCGCCGCACAAGGCGGCTCCCGATTATTGGTCCGGGTTGCGGGACTTGAACCCACGGTCTCTTGGTCCCAAACCAAGCGCGATACCAAACTTCGCTAAACCCGGGCGCATCTGTGTGCGGACTGCAGCGTACTTGGCGCCGCAGCGGCAAAGACTATTATATACGACGGGCTCGGGAATTGCAACCGGAAATTTCAGAAAATGCGCGGCGCAGAATTTCAGAGAATGTGCGGCAGCCGCATAGAGAATGCGCGGCACCCATTTAGAAGATGCGCAGCAGCTCTTCAGAAAATGCGCGGCAGCCGCGCGGAAAGATAAAGCAGCAATCGCCGTGCGGTTTTTCAGAAAAAACTTGATTCGCCAGGAATAATCCGCTATACTATCTGATAGAATTTTATCGGTTTCCAAAGAAAGAAGGGGTTTGTTTGCAGTATGACGTTCTCGTGATCGGCTGCGGCGTTGTCGGCGCTTCCTGCGCGTGGGCGCTGAGCCGCTATGATCTGAAAATCGGGATTCTGGAGGCGTCGAACGACGTCGCCAACGGTACAACCAAGGCCAATTCCGCAATTGTCCACGCGGGTTACGACCCGCTTCCCGGCACTGCGATGGCGAAATTCAACGTGAAGGGCAACGCGATGATGCCGGAGCTCTGCAAAAAGCTGGACGTCCCGTTCCAGCAGAACGGCTCGCTGGTCCTCTCGCTCACGGAGGAGGATGACGCCGAGCTGGAAAAGCTCTACCGTCAGGGCGTGGAAAACGGCGTGCCCGGCATGAAGCTCCTGAGCCGCGACGAGACGCTAGCGCTGGAGCCCGGGATCAACCAGGAGGTCCGCGGCAGCCTTCTGGCGCCGTCGGCCGGAATTGTCAATCCCTGGGAGCTCTGCTATGCGATGGCCGAGACCGCCGTGCGCAACGGCGCGGAGCTTCACCTCGAAGCGCCTGTGACCGAGATCGCGCGAGAGGACGGCGGTTTCCGCGTGGTCACGCCGAAGGGCGCGTTTACGGCCCGCTTCGTGCTCAACTGCGCGGGCGTCGCGGCGGACAGGATCGCCGCGCTGGTCGGCGATCACAGCTTCCGCATCACGCCGGCCAAGGGCGAGTACTTCCTCTTTGATAAATCCGAGGGCAAGCGGGTCTCCCGCGTGATCTTCCAGTGCCCGACGAAGCTCGGCAAGGGCGTTCTGGTCGCGCCGACGGTCCATGGCAATCTGCTTGCCGGCCCCAACGCCGCACCCTGCAAGGCGGAAGACACCGCCAACACCGCGGACGGCCTGGCCTTTGTGCGCGCCTCCGCGATGCGCTCCGTGCCCGGCCTGAACTTCCGCGACAACATCCGCAACTTCGCCGGCGTCCGCGCCAACTCTGACCACGACGACTTCATTCTCGGCCAGAGCAAAGCCGCGCCAGGCTTCTACAATCTCGCCGGCATCCGCAGCCCCGGCCTGACCGCCGCGCCCGCCCTCGGCGAGGAGAGCGTGAACTGGCTCCGCGAAGCCGGTCTGGAGCTGCGCGAAAAGGCGTCCTATGTTGACACCCGCCGCCGCATCCGCTTCCACGAGCTCAGCGACGAGGAGAAAAACGAAATGATCCGCCGCGACCCGCGCTGGGGCCGCGTGATCTGCCGCTGCGAGACGGTCACCGAGGGCGAGATTGTCGCGGCGCTCCATACGCCGATCCCGCCCACGACGGTCAACGGCGTCAAACGGCGCGTCGGCGCCGGCATGGGCCGCTGCCAGGGCGGCTTCTGCGGCCCGAGAGTCCAGGAGATCATCGCCCGCGAGCTCGGGATGGATCCCACCGAGGTCCTGATGGACTGGCCCGGCACCTGGGTCCTCTGCGGCGAAACGAAAGGAGGCACTTCCCATGACGAAGGCTGATCTGGTCATCATCGGCGGCGGTCCTGCGGGGCTGGCCGCGGCCCTCTCCGCGTGGGAGGCCGGCGTCCGCGACATCCTGATCCTGGAGCGCGACCACCAGGCGGGCGGCATTCTGAACCAGTGCATCCACAACGGCTTCGGCCTGCATTACTTCAAGGAAGAGCTGACCGGCCCCGAGTATGCCGGGCGCTTCATTGAAATGCTTCGCGATACCGCCGTCCGCGTCCGCACCGATACCATGGTCCTGGACCTGACCGGCGAGCGCGTCCTGCACACGGTCAGCCCCGAATACGGCTATGAGGCCATCCAGGCCGGCGCGATCGTCCTGGCCATGGGCTGCCGCGAGCGCACGAGGGGCGCGATCTCGATCCCCGGCGCCCGCTGCTCCGGCATCTTTACGGCAGGCGCTGCCCAGCGCTTCCTGAACATTGAGGGCTACATGGTCGGCCGGCGCGTCGTCATCCTCGGCTCGGGCGACATCGGCCTGATCATGGCCCGCCGCATGACGCTCGAGGGCGCGAAGGTCCTGGCCTGCGTGGAGCTGCTGCCCTACTCGGGCGGCCTCAACCGCAACATCGTCCAGTGCCTGAACGACTTTGATATTCCTCTGTACCTCTCCCACACGGTCACCGACATCCGGGGCAAGGACCGCGTCGAGCGCATCGTCGTAAGCAAGGTCGACGAGAACCGCCGCCCCATCCCAGGCACCGAGATGACCTTCGACTGCGACACGCTTCTGCTCTCCGTCGGCCTGCTGCCGGAGAACGAGCTGAGCCGCCAGGCGGGCGTGGAGATCGACCCGCACACGAGCGGCCCGGTCGTCTGGGAGAACTGCGAGACCTCGATCCCCGGCGTCTTTGCCTGCGGCAACGTCCTGCACGTCCACGACCTTGTTGACTATGTGACGGCTGAGAGCATGCGCGCCGGCAAGGCTGCCGCGGACTTCCTGCAGAGCGGCGAAAAGACCGGCGAGGCTGTGGAGCTCAAGCCCGGCCCCGGCGTCGGCTACACCGTTCCGCAGCGTTTCCGCCGCGATCTTGCGGATAAGCTCCAGGTCTTTTTCCGCGTGCGCCAGATCTACCATGACGCCTTCATCGCGGTCTACGACGGCGAACGCCGGATCGCGCGCTTCAAGCGCGAGCACATGGCGCCGGGCGAGATGGAGAACATCGCGATCCCGGCCATGTTCCTGAAAAACATCACCGGCGGCCCGCTGACCGTCCGTATTGAGGAGGAATGAGCCATGAAGGAGCTGATCTGCATCACCTGCCCGAAGGGCTGCCATCTGAAGGTCGATGAAGAGACCTTCGCGGTCACCGGAAACTCCTGCCCGCGCGGAGCTGTCTACGGCGCCAACGAGCTGCGCAACCCGGTCCGCGTGATCACCTCCACGGTGAGGCTCGAGAGCGAAACCTTCCGTCGCCTCCCGGTCAAGACCGACCGCGCCGTGCCGAAGGCGAAGATGTTCGAGGTTATGGACGAGATCGCCAGGGTCCGCGCCCATGCCCCGGTCAAAGTCGGCGACATTCTGATCGCCAACGTGGCCGGCACCGACGGCAACGTGGTAGCGACCCGGACCGTAGAAAAATAATCCGAGATTATGTGAGATGGGCAGTTTCGCGGTTGGCGCAGCCATATCCAATTTGTCCCGCAGGGACACCGCAACTGTCCACGGTCCATTGTCAACTGTAAATTATTACGGCGGGCAAGCAATGCTTGTCCCTGCACAACACATACAGTATCGGAGGCCACCAACATGCCAAAGTATCTTCTCTCTCTGGACCAGGGTACCACAAGCAGCCGGGCGATCCTGTTTGACAACGAGCAGAACATCGTGGCCCTGGCGCAGAAGGAATTCAACCAGTACTATCCCCGCTCCGGCTGGGTCGAGCACAACCCCATGGAGATCTATTCCAGCCAGTATGCGGTCATGATGGAGGCCGTCACCGAGTCCGGCATCGACGTGGCCGATATCGCCGCCATCGGCATCACGAACCAGCGCGAAACGACCATCGTCTGGGATAAGAATACCGGCCGCCCGGTCTACAACGCCATCGTCTGGCAGTGCCGCCGCACCGCGGAGATCGTGGACGAGCTGCGCAAGAATGGCCTGGCCGACTACATTCAAAAGACCACCGGCCTCGTGCTCGACGCTTACTTCTCCGGCACAAAGATCAAGTGGATCCTCGACAACGTCGAAGGCGCGCGCGAGCGGGCCGAACGCGGCGAGCTTCTCTTCGGCACGGTCGACACCTGGCTGCTCTGGAAGCTGACCGGCGGCAAGGTCCACGCGACCGACTACACAAACGCCTCCCGCACCATGCTCTACAACATCCACACTCTGGAATGGGACGAGCGCCTGCTGCAGGAGCTCGGCATCCCGCGCTCGATGCTGCCGGAAGTCTGCGATTCGAGCCACGTCTACGGCACCTGCAACATTCAGGGCGTGGACGTTTCGATCGCCGGCATCGCGGGCGACCAGCAGGCCGCGCTCTTCGGCCAGGGCTGCTTTCACAAGGGTGACGCGAAGAATACCTACGGCACCGGCTGCTTCCTGCTGATGAACACCGGCGCCGATGCCTGCGAAAGCCGGCACGGTCTGGTCACGACGATCGCGATCGGCCTGGGCGGCAAGGTCGAATATGCCCTGGAGGGCTCTGTCTTCGTCGGCGGCGCTGTCATCCAGTGGCTGCGCGACCAGATGCGCTTCATCAGCGAGGCCCGCGACGCAGAATACTACGCCCAGAAGGTCGATTCGACCGGCGGCGTCTATCTGGTCCCGGCCTTCACAGGCCTCGGCGCGCCCTATTGGGATATGTACGCCCGCGGCACGATCGTCGGCATCACGCGCGGTACGAAGCCCGAGCACATCATCCGCGCGGCTCAGGAGTCGATCGCCTACCAGTCCGCCGATCTCGTCATCGCGATGGAGAAGGACACCGGCGCGAGCCTCAATGAGCTCAAGGTCGACGGCGGCGCGAGCCGCGACCGCTTCCTGATGCAGTTCCAGGCAGACATTCTCGGCAAGCAGGTCCGCAGACCGATGATCCGCGAGACCACGGCGCTTGGCGCAGCCTACCTGGCCGGCCTGGCCGTCGGCGTCTGGGCCAACCGCGACGAGCTGACCCGGCTCTGGCACTGCGATTCGACCTTTGAGCCGCGCATGGATGAGGCAGAGCGTCAGGAGCATCTGAAGGGCTGGTCCAAGGCCGTCGGCCGCAGCCTGAACTGGGCGGAGGACTGAATTACGCAGCTGCGCACACCGCGCGCCCGAGTCCGCGTTTAAAAGCCTTCCCCTTGCGGGGAAGATGTCACGGCAGAGCCGTGACGGAGGAGGCGTCCCCCGTCCTTCGTCTCTCGCATACCATTCCGTCCAGATCTACGAAAAAGACGCTCCCCCGGTCGGGGGAGCGTCTTCGTATCCGCGGAAAGCCTCAGCTCCGCTTTTTCATCAGCTCTCTCATGCGCTGCGCGTGATCCAGGATCCGCTTGCGCATGCGGAGCGTCTTCGGCGTGACCTCGAGCAGCTCGTCGTCGGAGATGTAGTCGAGGCACTGCTCCAGCGACAGCACGCGCGGCGGAACCAGGCGGATTGCCTCGTCAGAGCCGGCGGCGCGCATGTTGGTCAGCTGTTTCTTCTTGCAGACGTTGACCGCCATATCCTCGTTGCGGCTGCAGGAGCCGACGATCATGCCGCCGTAGACCGAGATGCCCGGCGTGATGAACATCTGGCCGCGATCCTGCACGCCGCCGATGCCGTAGGCGGTCGTCTCGCCGGTTTCGGAGGCAACGAGCGAGCCGGTGCCTCTGCGCTCGATCTCGCCCTTCATCGGGGCGTAGGAGTCGAGCACGGAGGACATGATGCCCTCGCCGTGGGTGTCGGTCAGAAATTCCGAACGGTAGCCGAACAGGCCGCGCGACGGAACCAGGAACTCCAGGCGGTAGCGGCTGCCCATCGGGGTCATCGAGGAGAGGTCGCCCTTGCGCTGGCCGATCTTTTCAATGACCGCGCCGACCGAGTTTTCCGGCACGTCGGCGACCATGCGCTCGATCGGCTCGCACTTGGTGCCGTCGATGACTCTGGTCAGAACGTGAGGCGTGGAGACCGCGAACTCAAAGCCCTCGCGGCGCATTGTCTCGATCAGGATGGAGAGGTGCATCTCGCCTCGGCCGGCTACGTTGAAGGCGTCGGTGCCCTGAGGGGTGACGCGCAGGGAGACGTCCTTGAGCAGCTCGCGCTCGAGGCGCTCCTTGAGGTTGCGGGAGGTGACGTACTTGCCCTCACGGCCGGCGAAGGGGCTGTCGTTGACCTGGAAGGTCATTTCGATCGTCGGCTCGGAGATCTTGACGAAGGCCAGAGGCTCGATCTTCAGCGGATCGCAGACTGTACGGCCGATCGTGATGTCCGAGATGCCGGAGAAGGCGACGATCTCACCCGCGGAGGCCTCGGTGACCGGGATGCGGCTCAGGCCGTTGAAGGTGTAGAGCGCGACGATCTTGCCCTTCTCCTGGACGGAGGGATCGTGGTAGTCGCAGATCGCGACCTCCTGGTTCTGGCGGATCGTGCCGCGCTCGATGCGGCCGATGCAGATCCGGCCGACGTAGTCGTTGTAGTCGAGCGAGGAGACGAGCATCTGCATGGGAGCGGCGGGATCGCCGGACGGAGCGGGAATATAGTTGACGATCGTCTCAAACAGCGGCACGAGGTTTTCACCCATCTCGTGCGGGCCGAAGGAGGAGGTGCCCTGGCGGGCGGAGCAGAAGATCGTCGGGGAATCAAACTGCTCCTCGGTCGCGTTGAGGTCGAGCAGAAGCTCCAGGATCTCGTCCATGACCTCGTCGATGCGGGCGTCGGGGCGGTCGATCTTGTTCACGACCACGATGACGCGGTGGCCGAGCTCGAGGGCCTTCTGCAGCACGAAGCGGGTCTGGGGCATCGGGCCCTCAGCCGCGTCCACGAGCAGAACGACGCCGTTGACCATCTTGAGGATGCGCTCGACCTCGCCGCTGAAGTCGGCGTGGCCCGGCGTGTCGACGATGTTGATCTTGTAGTCTTTATAATGTACCGCCGTATTCTTCGCAAGGATCGTGATGCCGCGCTCGCGCTCGATGTCGCCGGAGTCCATGACGCGGTCGACGACGGCCTGATTTTCACGGTAGATGCCGCCCTGCTTGAGCATTTCGTCGACGAGGGTCGTCTTGCCGTGGTCGACGTGGGCGATGATGGCGATGTTTCTGATTTTCTCCTGAGGGATCATATGCGACGGCTCCTTTTTCGTTTCCCCGACCGGGGATGATCTGTATCTTTCACAACCCTAAAAATATAGCACAGGCTGGAATAAATTGCAAGGTTTTTTTCACCAGGCGGCAAAAAAACGGGGAAAACAGCAATACCGGTGATTGACATTTCCGCGATTTTGCATTAAAATAGATTTATTCTTCGGGGGGTCGGACCGATCCGGCTGAGACTGAGCGAAACGGCGCTCTCACCCGTGAACCTGATACGGATCATGCCGTCGTAGGGAAAGATGCTCCTGTGGCCCCGGGCCGCGTCCATTTTGCCGCCGACGGTGAGAATCCGCCGGTTTTTTGGTACCTGCCCCCGGAAACATAGGAGGATCAGAGAAATGTCAAAGCAAACAAGTCTGCAGATGCAGAAAAACAAAACCCGCCGCCTCATCGAGACTGCGGTCATGCTCGCGCTGGCGACGGTTCTGAGCGTTCTGAAGATCGCGGAGCTGCCCTATGGCGGTTCTGTCACCTTTGCCTCGATGCTGCCGCTCGCCATCATCGCCTATCGCTACGGCGCCGGCTGGGGTCTGCTTTCCGGCCTGGTCTACGGCGTTATCCAGCAGCTGCTCGGCCTGAAGAACCTCAGCTACTTTACCACCTGGTATTCGATCGTCGCGATCATCATGCTGGACTACCTGATCGCCTTTGCCGTGATCGGCCTGTGCGGCATGTTCCGCAAGCTGAAATCCCAGCCCGCCGGCATGGTTCTCGGCGCCGTGTTCGCCTGCATCGTGCGCTATATCTGCCACGTCGCCTCCGGTGCAACGGTCTGGGCCGGCCTGTCCATCCCGACGAAGGACGCGATGCTCTATTCCTTGGTTTACAACGCGACCTATATGATTCCTGAGACGCTTGTGCTTCTGATTGCCGCCTACTTCATCTCCTCCAAGCTGGATTTCCGCGGCGATCAGATCGCTCCCTACAAGGCTCCCGAAGGCAAGTCTGTGGTTTCCAACCTGGTTTGGATTGGCGGCGTTGCCATCATCGGCGCGATTGCGTTCGACGTGGTTACGCTGTTTAAGAATCTGCAGAATGCCGAAACAGGCAAATTTGACATTACCGGTCTGGGCAGTCTGGAAGTCTGGGACTGGATCTCCATGGCTATCGTGACCGTCCTTGCGATCGCCCTTGCCGTTGTGGTGATGGTCCTCGCCAAAAAGAACCGCCAAATGAAGAACGGCCAGAACGGCTGATCTGCTCTGCGGTTTGCCAAAAAAGGGGCCGGCGCTGCCGGCCCCTTTTTGCCCCCTGCAGCCCGGAGTGCTGCCCCGAAGCCCGGCGCCCGGCGGTGAAACCGCCCGCGCCAGGCGTACCCGCATCCTGCCACGGAGGTGTCTTCCATGTTCAAGCTTCTTCGACCTGTAAAAAACCTGATCGGCGCGGGAATTCTGATTGTCCTGACCGGGGCGGCGATTGCCCTGGCAAAGTACCTGCCGGATTTCTGGTTCTCCTTCTACACTGATTTTTCCCGCAAGGCGATGCGGGCTCTCGGGGTTGCCTTCGGCTGGATCCCGTTCCCGCTGTGGGAGGTCCTGCTCGTCCTGCTGGTCTTGTCGATCCCGGTCGGCCTGGTTCATGCGATCCGGAAGAAGCAGATCCTCGGCTGGCTGACCTCGGTGCTCGAGGGCGCCTGCCTGCTGGTCTTTCTCTTCGTCGGCCTCTGGGGGCTCAACCATTTCGCCCCGCCGCTGAATGAGCAGATCGGCCTCGAGGTGCGGCCATATACGCAGACGGAGCTCAAGAAGGCCGCGCGCTGGTATGCAGAGCAGGCGAGCGCGGACGCGGCCCTGGCTGCACGCGACGAAAACGGCGACGTGATCCTTCCGTCGTTTTCCGAAATGAACAAGGCCGCGCACGCAGGCTTTGCGGCGCTCGGAAAAGACTGCCCGCGTCTGGCGGACCCGGTCGGCCGCGCCAAGCCTCTGCTCGTCAGCGACGCCTTCGCCTACATGGGCACGACCGGCGTCTTCGTCTGCCTGACCGGCGAGCCGTCGGTCAGCACGTCGTCGAGCGCCCTGGAGCAGCCCTTCACCATCTGTCACGAGCTCTCGCACAGTCTCGCGATCGCCGGGGAGGACGAGGCAAACTACTGCGCCTACCTGGCCTGCCGGGCATGCGATACGCCGCTGTTCCGCTACTCCGGCAGCTACAACGCCTTTATTGCGTGCTACAACGCGCTCTATAATGTCAATCCGACGGCGGCGCGCGCACTCTGGGAAATCTGCTCGGAGGAGCTGATCCATGACTGCAATGCAGCTGTCGAGCACAACCGGAGATACGAGGGCAAGGTGCAGAACGCCGCGCAGTCGGTCAACGATAGCTATCTCAAGGCATTCAGCCAGGAGGGCGTGCAGTCCTACGGCCTGGTGGTGGACTACCTGATCGCGGAATACCTGGCTGATCAGAAATGAAAATATTGTGGTGTCCCTTCGGGACGGATTGCATTTCATCCTCCATTTCTAAGAAATGGAAGATACCGAAATCGTTTCATAGTATACCAGGTTCATAGTTTCATGAAAAAAGGACCGTGCGTGCCGCAGCACGCACGGTCCTTTTATCTTACGGAAGACCGGGCTTAGCCCTTCTCTTCCTCTTCCTTCTTGGCGTCGTCGATGATCTTCTGCTGGTTCATCTGCGGGACTTCCTCGTAGCGGACGAACTTCATGCTGTAGGAGCCGCGGCCCTGCGTCATGGAACGCAGGTCGATGGCGTAGGAGCTCATCTCGCCCATCGGAACCTCGGCCTCAATGACGCCGCCGCCCATGCCCATGACGCGGCCGCGACGCTTGTTCAGGTCGCCCATGACGTCACCGGTGTAGGTGTCGGGAACGAAGACCTTGAGCTCGGCGATCGGCTCGAGGATGGTGGGGCCGGCCAGAGGCAGGCCTTCCTTGTAGGCGATGCCGGCAGCGGTCTGGAAAGCCATATCGGAGGAGTCGACCGGGTGGGAGGAACCGAAGTACAGAGTCGCCTTCAGGTTGACCACGGGGTAGCCGGCCAGAACGCCCTTGCTGACGCAGTTGCGCAGACCCTTTTCAACGGAGGGGATGAAGTTCTTCGGCACGCAGCCGCCGACGGTCTCATCGACGAAGATCATGTCGTCCTGCTCATCCTGATGCTCGAAGCGGATATAGACGTCGCCGAACTGGCCGTGGCCGCCGGACTGCTTCTTGTGGCGGCCGTGCTGCTCGACCTTCCGCTTGATGGTCTCGCGGTAGGCGATCTTGGCGGGCCGCAGCTCGGCCTCGACCTTGTACTTGGAGGCCAGCTTGGCGATGATGACGGACAGGTGGATATCGCAGACGCCCGCGATGATCAGCTCCTTGGTCTCGGGATCGTTGCCGTAGGTGAAGGAGGCGTCTTCCTCGTTCAGC
>JAFPFL010000066.1 GCA_017425545.1 Oscillospiraceae bacterium
CCAGGGGAACAGACTTTCTATGAAGCAGCCTTGCGGCTCAACGGGGGGTGAAAGAACTTGCCCTGCCGACCAACAGCATTATACCACGGGCATTTCAAAGCCTGTTGAAAACATTTGGAAGTGTGTACAGGAACGCACTCTAAACTATCCTGAAGCTTATTATACGAGGAGGTGTTCGCATGGGAGCCATCATCGCGGTCGTCAACCAGAAGGGCGGCGTCGGCAAAACCACGTCCGCGGTCAATCTGACCGCCGCGCTGCACGAACTGGGCCAGCGCGTCCTGCTCTGTGACTTCGACCCGCAGGCGAACGCCACCTCCGGCTTCGGCATCAGCCGCCGCCCGAAAAAGAGCTCCTACGACGTGATCATCAACGGCGTCCCCGCCCGGGAGCTGATCGTCTCCACGCCCTGGGGCGACGTGATCCCCTCCACGCCCGCACTCGCCGGCGCGTCCGTCGAGCTCACGGCCATGGAGCAGCGGGAGTTCGTCCTTAAAACGGCCCTCGCGCCGCTCAGGGACGCCTACGACTACCTGTTCATCGACTGCCCGCCGTCGCTCGAGCTGCTGACGCTCAACGCCCTGTGCGCCTGCGAGCAGATCCTGATCCCGGTGCAGTGCGAATACTACGCCCTCGAGGGCCTGTCCGACCTGATGTCCACAATGCGCGCGGTCAAGCGCCGCCTGAACCCCGGCCTGTCGATCTTCGGCGTTCTGCTGACGATGTACGACGGCCGCACGAACTTCTCCAACCAGGTCGCGCAGGAGATCCGCCGCTTTTTCCCGGGCAAGGTCTATTCCACCGCGATCCCCCGCAACGTCCGTCTCGCCGAGGCGCCGAGCTACGGCGAGCCCGTCCTGGCGTACGACCGACGCAGCCGCGGCGCGGAGGCCTATCTCGACGTTGCGCGGGAGATCCTTCGCCGAAGATAAGCGGTCTGCGCCGAAGGGCGCGGGCCATGGCACGAACGGACGCCCCGGCGTCCGACCGTACAGGAGAACACCATGAAGAAAAAACAATCCGGGCTCGGACGCGGGCTCGGCGCTCTGATCGAGGACAACGGCTTCGACGCGCCCGACGGCGGAGTCCGCAGTCTGCCGCTGCGCAGGATCGAGCCGAACCCTCTGCAGCCGCGCCGGGAATTCGACCCCGAAGCCCTGCAGGCTCTCGCCGATTCGATCTCGGCCCACGGCGTCATTCAGCCGCTGACCGTCCGCGAGACGCCGAGCGGCTACTATCAGATCATCGCGGGCGAGCGCCGCTGGCGCGCCGCGCGGATGGCCGGTCTCGAGGAGGTCCCGGTGCTTGTCGTCGAGGCCGACGACCGGACCGTGATGGAGCTGGCGCTGATCGAGAACCTCCAGCGCGAGGACCTCAACCCGATGGAGGAGGCCGCCGGCTACCGGACGCTTGCCGACGACTACCATATGACCCAGGAGGAGATCGCCGACCGCGTCGGAAAATCCCGCGCGGCGGTGGCGAACAGCCTCCGCCTGCTGAGCCTCTCCGACGAGCTTGCGGACATGGTCCGCAGCGGGAAGCTCACGCCCGGCCACGCGCGGGCGCTGCTGAGTCTGAAGGACGAAAAGCTCCGGCTCCAGGCCGCGCAGCGCATCATCGCTTTGCAGCTCTC
The DNA here is from genome assembly GCA_017425545.1 of Oscillospiraceae bacterium. Taxonomy (GTDB): domain Bacteria; phylum Bacillota; class Clostridia; order Oscillospirales; family Oscillospiraceae; genus JAFRPC01. The sequence continues at coordinate 1,634 of JAFPFL010000066.1, forward strand.
GGTGCGCCAGGCCGAGACCCTCTGTAGGAACCTCGCAAAGCCGAAGGAGGTTCCGAAGCCGCAGACCCTGCAGGTGGATTACATCTCGGACTGCGAGAGATCCCTGAGCAGAAAGCTCGGGCGCAGGGTCCGGATCATCAACGGCAAACGCAAGGGGCATTTCGAGCTCGAGTTCTACGGACCGGAGGATCTCAATCGCCTGCTGTTTGCGCTGCAGAAAGTGAAGCTTGAGGAGGAAGAGAAACATGGCTGAACAGAAACAGGACCTCCAGGAAGAAAAGAAACCGGAGGCAGAGGGCGAAGCCCTCTCCCGCAAGCGCCGCGTCGCGCTCGTGACCTATCTGTCCATCCTTTTTGCCGTCGCGTTCCTGCTGGTCGCGCTGTCGATGGTCATCGAGAACAAGCACCTGCAGTCGACGAACGCCGCGCTGGAGGACAGCAGCAAGAAGACCTCTGCCAACCTGAATCAGACCATCGAGCAGATGCAGAATGAGAACGACGCGCTGACGCAGAAGACGGCGGAGCAGGAGTCTCAGATCTCCGCGTACGAGGCGGAGAAGGCGGCGACTCAGACGGAGCTCGAGCAGCTCAGGGCCGATCAGGAGGCGCTTATGGCCGAAAAGGAGAGCCTCGCGGCGGAGAAGGAATCCCTTTCCGCCCGCGCCGAGGAGGCCGAGCAGAAGGCCGCCGACGCCGTCGAGGTCAGCGAGCTTCTGCAAAAGGCGATCGCGGCAAACGAGGAAGGACACTACAAGACCCTGAAAAAGCTGCTCAAGGAAATCGAACCGATGAAGGATCTGCTCTCGCCCAGCGAGCTGGACTGGTACGAGAGCCTGGTCATAGAATAAAACCTGATACAGATCGAGGATAAACAAATGCTGGATATCAAACGAATCAAAGACAATCCCGAGGAGGTCAAGAGCCTGCTTCGGGGCAAGCTGGTCGACTGCGACGAGGCCGTGGACCGCATTCTGGAGCTCGACAGGCAGCGCCGCGAGCTGATCGCCTCCACCGAGGCGAAGAAGGCCGAGCAGAACAAGGTCTCAAAGCAGATCCCGGTGCTCAAGAAGTCCGGGCAGGACGTCGCCCCCATCTTCAAGCAGATGGCGGAGCTCAAAGCGCAGATCGCGGACAACGACAAGACCCTGACCGACGTCGAGGCGGAGTACCGCACCTGGATGCTCAGCCTTCCGAATCTCCCCGATCCGGACCTCAAGCCCGGCGGCAAGGAGAACAACGAGCCCCTGCGCTACTACGGCGAGCCCCACCACTTCGACTTTGAGCCCAAGCACCACGTCGACCTCTGCACCGACCTCGGGCTGATCGACTACGAGCGCGGCACGAAGCTGGCCGGCACCGGCTTCTGGATCTACAAGGGACTGGGCGCCCGTCTGGAGTGGGCCCTGCTCAACTATTTCATGGACTGCCACCTGCACGACGGCTACGAGATGGTCGTCCTGCCGCTGATGCTCGAGTACCAGTGCGGCGAGACCGCCGGCCAGTTCCCGAAGTTCGCCGACGAGGTCTACAAGATCGCCAACCCGACCGACGATCGGATGCACTTCATGCTCCCGACCGCCGAGACCGGCCTCGCCTCCTTCCACCGCGGCGAGATCCTGAACGAGGCCGATCTGCCGCACAAGCTCTTCGCCTATACGCCCTGCTTCCGCCGCGAGGCGGGCTCGCACCGCGCGGAGGAGCGCGGCATGGTCCGCGGCCACCAGTTCAATAAGATCGAGATGTTCCAGTACACCCTGCCCGAGAAGTCCGACGAGGCCTTCGAGGAGCTGGTCTACAAGGCCGAGAACCTGGTCAAGGGTCTGGGCTTCCATTTCCGCACCGTGAAACTGGCGGCGGGCGACTGCTCGGCTTCGATGGCGCGCACCTACGACATCGAGATCCAGATCCCGTCGATGAACGGGTATAAGGAAGTCTCCTCGGTGTCCAACGCCCGCGACTATCAGGCGCGGCGCGGCAATATCCGCTTCCGCCGCGAGGCGACCGGCAAGATCGAGTACGTCCATACGCTGAACGGCTCCGGCCTGGCGACGTCGAGAATTTTCCCGGCGATGGTCGAGCAGAACCAGCGCGCCGACGGCTCTGTGGTGGTCCCGGAGGTCCTGCGCAAGTACCTCGGCGGCCTGGAGGTCATTACCAGGCAATAGGCGATAGGCAATAGGCAATAGGCAACAGGCAACAGGCAACAGGCAACAGGCAATAGGCAACAGGCAACAGGCAATAGGCAACAGGCAACAGGCAACAGGCAATAGGTAAAAAGTAGGGGCCGATGCCCACATCGGCCCTTGAAACGCCGTAGCGGCGCACAGTGTGCGCCACAGTGACCACGTATAATCATCGGCTCTCGGGCCGGTAATTATAAAACTTTGAGAAAGGAGGAAACAGAAATGGCAAAGAAGGAAAAGAAGGGCATCATCAAGGAGTTCAAGGAGTTCGCGATCTCCGGCAACATGTTTGACATGGCGATCGGCATCATCATCGGCGGTATGTTCAAGGGCCTGGTCGAATCCTTCACGAAGAACATTGTCATGCCCATCGTTTCCATTTTTACCGGCGGCGTCGATTTCAACAAATGGAAGATTACGCTTCCTTCGCTCTTCGAGAAATACGAAGAGGTCGAGGTCAACGGCGAAATGGTGAAGCAGAAGGTCGTGAACGAAATGACCTTCGGTACTTTTATCTCTGAGATCGTCAGCTTCCTGATCCTGATGCTGGTGGTCTTCCTGATGGTCAAGGGCGTCAACAAGCTGCGCAAGGCAGCCGAGGCCAGGAAGGCCAAGGAAGAAGAGAAAAAGGAAGAAGCTCCTCCCGAACCCACCAAAGAGGAGAAACTCCTCACCGAGATCCGCGATCTGCTTGCGGAAAAGAAGTAAGGTACAGAAAAACGCACCCGCAAGGGTGCGTTTTTCATGTCATAATGCCTTCCCCGTTGAACTCCGGCACGTATTCCAGCGAGGCGGCCTCCGGGCCCTGAATGAAGCCGTTCTCCAGGCCGAAGAAATACAGCCAGGACAGCACCGTGTCGTATTCCTCCTGCGTAATGCGCCGGTCGAAGGGCGAGACCTTTGCCGCCGGCCCCATCGGGATATACTGGCTCATCAGCGAGAACTGAACCGCGTTTTTCGGAAAGGTTTTCGCGATCCATTCGAGCACGCCGATCGAGTTGTCCACCTGCCCGGGAAGGATCAGATGCCGGATCAGCACGCCGCGCTTGAGCAGGCCGTTTTCGATGACGCACGGCCCTGTCTGCCGGTACATTTCTAAAATCGCCGCCTTTGCGACCTCGACGTAGTCCGGCGCAGAGGAGAGCGCCCGCGCGAGCGCAGGGTCGGAATATTTCATGTCCGGCAGCCAGACGTCCACCTTGCCCTCCAGGGCCCGAAGGGTCTCCACCCGTTCGTATCCACCGCAGTTATAGACCACCGGCACCGGCAGCTTCGGTTCGAGCGCCGGGAGAATGTCGGGCAGAAAGTGCGTCGGCGTCACGAGGTTGATGTTGTGGCAGCCCTCAGCGACGAGGCGCTCGAAGATCTCCCGCAGCCGGGCGCTGTCGAGGGCGAAGCCGTGCTTCTGCGTGGAGATCTCGTAGTTCTGGCAGAATTTGCAGCGCAGGGTGCAGCCGGAAAAGAAGACCGCACCGGAACCGCGCTCGCCGGAGATCACCGGCTCCTCCCAGTAGTGCGCGGCTGCCCGCGCCGCCACCGGATGCGCCGGCATCCCGCAGAAGCCGCGTTCGCCTGCGGTACGATCCACACCGCACATCCGCGGGCAGAGCGTGCAGGAGGAATAAGTATCAAGATCCATTCGCTCACCTCGTTTCCCTAATACGATACAATAAAATCGTGAAAAGTCAAGTTGCCAGCGTTCGGAATCTGTGTTATACTGGAGAAAATCATCAGGAGCGGCGAAACACGGCGCGCTGCTCCGTCCTAAAATGTTTCACGTGAAACAATCGGAGGAAGCCATGCTGAAAGTCGGACAAACGGAAACGGTAGAGATCACCGGTTATACCTCGGAGGGCCTCGGCGTCTGCCGCATCGAC
>JAFPFL010000007.1 GCA_017425545.1 Oscillospiraceae bacterium
GTCACCCAGCAGCCGCTCGGCGGCAAGGCCCAGTTCGGCGGTCAGCGCTTCGGCGAAATGGAAGTCTGGGCCCTCGAGGCCTACGGCGCCGCCTACACCCTGCAGGAGATCCTGACGGTCAAGTCCGACGACGTGACCGGCCGTGTCAAGACCTACGAAGCCATCGTCAAGGGCCACAACGTGCCCAAGCCCGGCGTGCCCGAGTCCTTCAAGGTCCTGGTCAAGGAGCTGCAGTCTCTCTGCCTCGATATCAAGGTGCTCGACAACCAGGGCAACGAGATCGAGCTCAAGGACGACGAAGACGACGACACCGTCTACACCGCCGAGAACCACGAATACGTCCACGAGGAAGAGTTCGTGACCAACCCCGACGAGGTGCTTGACTCCGGCTACAGCTTCGACGAGAATCAGGACGAGGACACCTTCTCCACGGTTCTGCAGGAAGTTGTCGCAGAGGCCGAAGGCATGAACGCCGACAACTCCGATGATTCCGGAATCCCCGGGGATGAAGACTGAGAAGGAGGAGAAATACAATGGTAAATGCTACGTTTGACGCAATTAAAATCGGTATTGCCTCCCCTGAAATGATCCGCGACTGGTCCTACGGCGAAGTGCTCAAGCCCGAGACCATCAACTACCGCACCCTCAAGCCCGAACGCGACGGCCTGTTCTGCGAAAAGATTTTCGGGCCGACCAAGGACTGGGAGTGCCACTGCGGAAAATATAAGAAGATCCGCTACAAGGGCAAGATCTGTGACCGCTGCGGCGTTGAGGTCACCCGCGCCAAGGTGCGCCGCGAGCGCATGGGCCACATTGAGCTGGCCGCGCCCTGCTCCCACATCTGGTACTTCAAGGGCATCCCGTCCCGGATGGGCCTTCTGCTCGACATCAGCCCGAGAGCGCTGGAAAAGGTCATCTACTTCGCCAGCTACATCGTGGTCGACCCCGGCGACGCCCCTGTTGTGCAGGGCCAGCTGCTGCCGGAAAAGGACTACCGCGATCTGCGCGAAAAGTACGAGGATGATTTCGACGCCCGCATGGGCGCGGAAGCCGTCCAGGCCCTCCTGAAGAAGGTCGACCTCGAGGAGCTCTCCGTCAGCCTGCGCGAGGAGCTGCGCAAGGCCTCCGGCCAGAAGAAACTCCGCATCATCAAGCGCCTGGAAGTTGTCGACTCCTTCCGTCTGTCCGGCAACAAGCCCGAGTGGATGGTCATGGACGTCCTGCCGGTCATCCCGCCTGAACTTCGCCCGATGGTCCAGCTCGACGGCGGCCGCTTCGCGACCTCCGACCTCAACGACCTCTATCGCCGCGTCATCAACCGCAACAACCGCCTGAAGAAGCTCATCTCGATGGACGCGCCTGACATCATCATCCGCAACGAGAAGCGCATGCTCCAGGAAGCGGTCGACGCTCTGATCGACAACGGCCGCCGCGGCCGTGCCGTCACCGGCGCCAACAACCGCGCCCTCAAGTCCCTGTCCGACATGCTCAAAGGCAAGCAGGGCCGTTTCCGCCAGAACCTGCTCGGCAAGCGCGTCGACTACTCCGGCCGTTCGGTCATCGTGGTCGGCCCGGAGCTCAAGCTCTACCAGTGCGGCCTGCCGAAGGAAATGGCCATCGAGCTCTTCCGGCCCTTCGTCATGAAGAAGCTGGTGGAGGATAAGCTGGCCTCCAACATCAAGTCCGCCAAGAAGATGATCGACAAGGGCGCCACCGAGGTCTGGGACGCGCTGGAGGTCATCATCAAGGACCGTCCCGTCATGCTGAACCGCGCGCCCACCCTGCACCGTCTGGGCATCCAGGCCTTTGAGCCCGTCCTGGTCGAGGGCCGCGCGATCAAGCTGCACCCCCTGTGCTGCACGGCCTTCAACGCCGACTTCGACGGCGACCAGATGGCTGTCCACGTACCGCTGTCTGCCGAGGCCCAGGCCGAGGCCAGAATGCTGATGCTCTCGGCCAACAACCTGCTCCGCCCGCAGGACGGCAAGCCCGTCACCGTGCCGACGCAGGATATGATCCTCGGCACCTACTACCTGACCTACCTCCGCTACCCGATCAACCACTATCGCACCAACCATGCCGCCATGCAGTATATCAGCAGCGGCAAGCTGACGATGGACGATCCCGTCTTCGTCCGCAACACCTGGGACGATCCCGCTGCGGAAGGCTACCACCACTTCATCAAGACCTGCGGCAACGGTATCCACAACGATGACGACCGTCCCGACGAGGCCGGCGACGCCTTCGAGACCCTCGAAGAAGCGGTTGCCGCGCTCGACGCCGGCAAGATCGAGCTGACCCAGCCCATCTATATCTACAACGTCTGGGATACGCCCGAGAGCATCACCCTTGAGGACCACATCTATATCAAGACCATCGCGGCGCTGGCGAAGGAAGCCCTTGAACAGGGCACCCGTCCCCGCGAGATCCTCCGCAGCTTCACGAACGTCGACGAGGCCATGATGGCCTATTCCGAGCACGCTGTGGATATGCACGAGCCGATCCGCGTCTACCTGGAGCGGGAGATCGACGGCGTCATGCACCGCGGCATGATCGACGCGACGGTCGGCCGCCTGATCTTCAACGAGCCGCTGCCCCAGGACCTCGGCTTCCGCGATCGCACCGACGGCGATCTGCTGGCCCTCGAGATCCAGCAGAAGGTCGGCAAGAAGATGCTCGGCAAGATCATCGACCGCTGCATCCGCGTCCACGGCTTCACGATCGCGACCGAGATGCTCGACAAGGTCAAGGCCCTCGGCTACAAGTACTCCACCAAGGGCTCCATCACGGTCTCCATCGCCGACATGGCGATCCCCGAGAAGAAGTATTCTCTCGTCGCCGAGGCCGAGAAGGAGGTCGTCAAGATCGACCGCCAGTACAAGCGCGGCTTCATCACCAACGACGAACGCCACCGCCTGACGATCAAGCAGTGGGAAGAGACCATCAAGTTGGTCACCGACGCGCTGCAGTCGAACCTCGACACCTTCAACCCGATCTTCATGATGTCCGACTCCGGCGCCCGCGGTTCCATGAACCAGATCCGTCAGCTCGCCGGCATGCGCGGCCTGATGGCCGACACCTCCGGCCGTACGATCGAGATCCCGGTCAAGGCGAATTTCCGTGAAGGTCTGAGCGTTCTGGAGTACTTCATCTCCTCCAGAGGCGCGCGCAAGGGCCTGACCGATACTGCCCTTCGTACCGCTGACTCCGGTTACCTGACCCGCCGTCTGGTCGACGTCTCGCAGGAAGTCATCATCCGCGAGGAAGACTGCGGCACCACCAAGGGCTCCTGGAAGTCCGAGATTATCGAGAAGGGCCAGACCATCGCCACCTTCGGCGAGCGGATCCACGGCCGCTTCCCGGTCAATGACATCGTCGATCCCGTGACCGGCGAGGTCCTGCACTCCAGGGACGTCATGCTCAAGGAAGAGGACGCCAAGCGCTTCCTGGCGCACGGCATCGACAAGGTCTATGTCCGCTCCGTCCTCGGCTGCCGCGCCCGCAGCGGCGTCTGCGCCCGCTGCTACGGCATGAACCTGGCCACCTCCAAGCTGGTCGATCCCGGCGAGGCGGTCGGCATCATCGCCGCGCAGTCCATCGGCGAGCCCGGCACCCAGCTGACCATGCGTACCTTCCACACCGGCGGCGTCGCCGGCGACGACATCACCCAGGGTCTTCCCAGAGTCGAAGAGCTCTTCGAGGCGCGCAAGCCGAAGAAGATGGCCACGATCTCCGAGATCACCGGCAAGGTCGCCGTGGACGAGAGCCACCGCACCGCCCTGCGCTCCATCACCGTGACCGCCGACGACGGCGAGGTCAAGGAGTATCAGGTGCCCTATTCCGTGGGCCTCAAGGTCGAAAACGGCCAGGAAGTCCACAAGGGCGACCGCATCACCGACGGCCCGCTGAGCCCGCACGACGTGCTCCGCATCCGCGGCGAGGAGAAGGTCCAGGATTACCTGACGCAGGAGGTTCTGGCCGTCTACCGCTCCCAGGGCGTCGATATCAACGAGAAGCACATCGAGGTCATCATCCGCCAGATGATGCGCAAGGTCAAGATCAACGAGCCCGGCGACACCGACCTGCTCTCAGAGACGGTCGTCGACGTGGTCGAGTATGAGGAAGCCAACGACAAGATCGAGCAGGCGAACCGTGAGATCCAGGCGCGCATCGACGCCGGCGAGACCGATCTCGAGCTCAAGCAGCCCGCGACCGCCACGCAGATGCTCATGGGCATCACGAAGGCGTCTCTGGCCACCGAGTCCTTCCTGTCCGCCGCCTCCTTCCAGGAGACCACCAAGGTCCTCACCGAAGCCGCCATCAAGGGCAAGGTGGACCACCTGGTAGGCCTCAAGGAGAACGTCATTATCGGCAAGCTGATCCCCGCCGGCTCCGGCCTGGAGGTCTACCGCGACTTCCACGTCGACGAGTGGCCCGAATCCCGCGTGACCGAAGACATGATCGACCACGAGCAGATGTAACAAGCCGGCTGGCAGCAGCCTTGAAACCCGCACGGGAGCCCGTCCGCAGGACGGGCTCCCGTTTTTCGCATTCGCCGGTTTTTCGGATTGCATTTCCCCGCTGCCTCTGGTATAATGAAACTATTAGAAGGGGGGGTCTGCCCATGGATGCCGAACCAAACAAACCTGCCGGCGAAGCGCGGACGAACGCCGCGAAGATCGCCCGGCTGGACAGCCTGCGGCGCTGGTGCCTGCTTCCTGCGGCGATCCTGCTGATCTCCGGCATCGTGACGTCTCTGCGTCCGGTGCTCGCGGCGAGCGCGCTGCCGCTGCTGGTCATGCTGATCCTGTCCTACCGCATCAAGCACCTGGAGAAGTCCATAAAAGAGGAGTATCAAGCCGATGAATGAAGCCCTGAACCTGAATCTCAGCCCCGCCGAGCTGCAGGGCGTCACGGAGCTGGCCCTCGCCCACGTCGGCGACGCGGTCTTTGAGCTGCTGGTCCGCCAGGAACTCTGCTGCGCCCGGGCCGTGCCCGTGCGCGACCTCCACCGCAGCACGGTCGCCCGCGTGACGGCCCCGGCCCAGGCGGCCTTTATCGGCCGGATCCAGCCGCTGCTCACCGCCGAGGAGACCGCAGTCTACAAGCGCGGCCGAAACGCGCATACGCACCAGGCGCCGAAATCTGCCACGCCCGGCCAGTACGCCCGCGCGACCGGTCTGGAAACCCTCTTCGGCTGGCTCTGGCTGACCGGGCAGAACGGGCGCCTCCGCGTCCTCTACGACGCCGGGAAGGAGAAGGACGATGCCACTTGACGCGATATTTCTCAGCGCGCTGACCGCGGAGCTCAACGAGACGATCGTCGGGGCGCGGATCGACAAGATCCAGCAGCCGGACCGCGAGACGGTTCTGCTCAGCCTGCGCACCGCCTTCTCGGGCGGGAAAAAGCTCCTGCTCTCGGCCTCCACGAACCACCCGCGCATCCACTACACCGAGGAAAAATTCGAGCAGCCCGCCCAGCCGCCGATGTTCTGCATGCTCCTGCGCAAGCATCTCTCAAACGGCCGCATCCTTTCTCTGACCCAGCTCCCGATGGAGCGCGCGGTCGACCTGTGCGTGGAGAGCGCGGACGAGCTCGGCTCCGTCTCGCAGAAGCACATCCGGCTCGAACTCATGGGCCGCAATTCCAACCTGATCCTGGCCGGCCAGGACGGCCGCATTCTCGACTGCCTGCGCCGCGTGGACCTGGAAATGTCCGAAAAGCGCCAGGTCCTGCCCGGCCTGTTCTACCGCGAGCCCCCGTCGCAGGGCAAGCTCGATCTCCGCGCCGAGACGCCGGAGGCCGTCCGCGACGCCCTGGCGCGGCTGCCCGGCCCGGTCGCGGCGGACGCCTGGCTGATGGACCGCTACGCGGGGATCTCTCCGCTGATCGCGCGGGAGGTCAGCTATCTGCTGACCGGCAAGACGGACGCGGACCTGTCGGAGCTCGACCCGGACCGGATCGCCGGGCCGCTCTGCGCCGCCCTGCAGGGCCTCCTGACGGGCTTCACGCCGACCATCCTCTGCCGCGGGGAGACCGCGAAGGATTTCAGCTTCCGCCCGATCCGCCAGTACGAAGGTTATCTGCAATGCCGGACTGCCCCCGGCTTCTCGGCTCTGCTCGACGAATACTACGCCACCCGGGACCGCGAGCAGCGGATGCGCGCCCGCACGCAGAGCCTGAGCAAGACGCTCACGACCCTCATAAACCGCGCCGAGCGCAAGCTCGCCAACCAGCGCCGGGAGCTCGAGGCGACGAAGGACCGCGAACACCTGCGCAGGCTCGGCGACATCGTGACCGCGAACCTCTACGCGATCGACCGCGGCCAGACCCGCCTGAAGGCTGTGGATTTCTACGATCCCGAGATGAGGGAGATCGAAATTCCGCTCAATCCGGCGATCTCGCCTCAGCAGAACGCCGCGAAATACTATAAGGACTACACCCGGGCCAAGCACGCCGAAGTCTTTCTGCGCGAGCAGATCGCGAAAGGGGAGACCGAGTCCTCTTACCTTGCCAGCGTTCTCGACGCCCTCTCCCGCGCCGAGAGCGAGCGCGACGTCGCCGACATCCGCGCCGAGCTGACCGAGGGCGGCTATCTGCGCCAGACTGACCGCCGGAAGCAGATCAAAACCGCGCCTTCCCGCCCGATGGAGTTCCGCTCCTCGGACGGCGTTCAGATCCTGGTCGGCCGGAACAACCGCCAGAACGACCTTCTGACCTGCAAGCTGGCCTATAAGAACGACCTGTGGCTCCACGTGCAGAAGATCCACGGCAGCCACGTCATCATCGTCTGCGGCGGCGCGCCGGTGCCGGATCAGACCGTCACCGAAGCCGCCATGCTGGCCGCCTGGTATTCCGAGGCGCGGCAGGGTCAGAATGTCCCGGTGGACGTGTGCCCGGTGCGCCAGGTCAAAAAACCTGCCGGGGCGAAGCCCGGCATGGTGGTCTATGAAAACTACCGAACTGTCTACGTCACGCCGGACGGCGGCCTGGGCGCGAAGCTCAGCGCCGGAAAGCCCGGCGGAACCGTTTAAAAAATTCAGAGAAGGAGGAGTCCCCATGCTGTCATCTCTGTCGCAGAATACCTATGCGCTCGGCGGAGCGGGAAAGGAAGCGCTGCTTGCCGCTCTGCCCGAAGACCTTGCCGTACCGGAGGATCTCTGTCTCTGCCTGATCGACGCCGCGCGCTTCGACGACCCGGCCCAGACCAGGCTGCTCTCGGAAGTGACCGCCCATGTCGGAGAGACCGGGCAGTATCCGATCTACGTGCTGACCCGCGCCGACCGCGCGCCTGCGCTCCGCTCCCTGATGGCGAGACTGACCGCCCGCCTGCGCGAGCTCGGCTGCGCGCACCCGGAGGTCTATCCGGTCTGCGCCGAGGCCGCCCGCCTGTTCCGGCTGCCCACGCAGGGCAGGGAGCTCAGCGAAGCCGAGCAGTCCGCGCTCGCCGCCTCGTATGACCGCTTCTGCCCCGCGGAAAACAGCCTGCCCGGCGCCGCCCTGACCGCGGACCTCAGCTGCCGCGTCGGCGGCAGGGACGTCTCTCCGCTGCAGCTCCGGCTTGCGCTGGAGAATACCGGCGTTCCCGCGCTGGCCGCCCGTCTGGAGGAGCTCTCCGAATCCGGCTGCCCGGCGCCCAAGGCCCCCGCGCCGGAGCCGGAGGCCGCGCCGCCGCAGGAAGAAGAGCGTCCGGAGCCTCCCGTGGAAGCGCCTGCCGCCGCGCCCGAGGCGGCTGCGCCTGAGCAGAAGCCAGCTGCCGAAGCACCGCTCAGCCCGGAAGCGCAGCAGCCCGTCGACCTGGCTGCCTGGGCAGCCCGGATCGAGGCGGCGGACCTGTCCGCCCTCGCGGAGATGGAGCCGACTGTTCAGGCCCTGCCCGTGGACGAGACGGCAAGCGCGGAGCTGCGCGCCGCGATCCGCCGCCGCCGCTGGGATCTGCAGAGTGCGGCCCTGGTCGAAATGACCGCCGGCTATGAGGAGATGAGCTGCGCCGAGCTGCTCGCCCTCGCCCAGAGCGTCCGCGACTCTGAATACCCCGATGCGATGCGCGAAAAGACCCTCGGCGTCCTGCATGAGCAGTTTGAAAGCCGCGAGCTGACCGAGCTGCGCGAGCTGACGCAGGACTGCGGGCAGATGGACCTGCCCGCCCTGGCCGGGCTCAAGGACCGGATCGAGCAGGGCCCGTACTCGATGCAGTCCCGCGCCCCCTATATCGACCTTTTGAACCACCGGATGGACGAGCTCCACGTCGAACGGATGGAGGAAGCCTGCGCCGGCCTCGAGGAGGCGGACGCCGAGGGTGTCGCTGCGATGCGCGAGTACCTCGACGGCTACGACTGCGCGGACGTTTTGAAGTCCGCCCTCTACAGCCGCCTCGAGCAGCGCCAGGACGCCCTGGACCGCCAGAACCTCGACAAGCTGACCGCTGATCTCACCGGGAAGACGCCGGAGGAGCTCGACGCGCTTGCAACCGAGATCTCGGAGGGCGCCTGGAACCCGAAGATCAGCAACGTCTACCTCCACCGCGTCCGCCTGCAGCGTGAGGCGGCGCTGGCCGAATCGCTCGAGCAGCAGACGGCAGATCTTGACTGCCTGGACCGCAAGGCCGTGCTCGCCCTGCGCGGCGGGATCCAGGAGCAGGAGCTGCCGGACCGCCTGCGCGCGCCAATTCTGAAACGGATCGACGAGCGGCTCTACCGCCTCGACCTGATGCGGCTTCTGACGATGCAAAACGACTTTGACGCCATGGGCTTCGACGAGATCGACGCCATGCGCGCCAGGATCACGCGCGAGGACCTCAGCAGCCGCAGCAAGGTGGAGTATCTTGCCAAGATCTCCGAGCGCGAGCACGCGCTGATCTATGAGAACGCCGCCTCGCACTCGGCTCTGGCACAGCAGATCGCGGCCCAGTTCAAGCTCCGCCTGACCGAGTTCGACTTCTCGCTCACGGCCCGCGACTATGACGGCGTGCTCAAGAAGTTCTGGGGCGGCACCGGCCTGGAGCAGCCGCGGGACATCCCGGCCTTCCTGCTGGACAACGCCTCGACCCTCGGCTTCTCCGCGCAGCGCTTCTGGTACAAGAGCGGGCGCGGCCTGGCCTTCCTGCCGCTCGAGGAGATCGAGCGCTTCCAGGTGATGAAGCAGGTGTTCTCCGCCACGCTGCAGATCGTCCGCAAGGACAGCACCTATCTGCTGACGGACGCGAAGATCTTCCGCGCCAATTCGGACGCGGTTCTGAGCTTCCTGAACGAGTGCCTGCGCCGCTGGCCGGAGAAGAGCCTTTCCGATCATCTGACCTCCTACCCGATCCATACCGCGAATTTCGACGCGGAAGCCCTGTCCGAGCCGATCCCGGAGCCTGAGCTGCGCGAGGAAGACGTCCTGCAGATCCTGCGCGACCAGTGCGCGGCGGAGAAGCTCAAGGACGGCACGGTCGCCGGAACGGACGCGGCCGCCTGGAAGGCGAAGCTCGCGAAGCTGCTGCAGACCTTCGGCCTGCCGGAGAACGCGCGCATTGCCTGGTATGACACCTCCGGCCTCTTCGGCACGATGAAGGACGGCATCGCCGTCGGCCCCGCCGGCGTCTGGGTGCTCAACAGCAAGCAGAGCCACCGCCTGATCCCGCTCGACGAGATCTACAGCCTCAAGCGCGTCGGCAAGCGCGCGGTCCTGACCACGATGCAGAACGAGACGGAAAACCTGGACTGCCCGCTGGACATGGTCCCGGCCCTCGCCGACTATCTCAAGGGCATCCAGCTCTGCCGCTTCCGCGCCTGATCCTCCGCGACGCCCGGATGCGGGCAGGCCGGATTCTTTCCCCAAAAACTCCCCGGAAATGGTTGTAATTTCCGGGGAGTTCTGGTATAATAAACAGAATCCAATCATTACGGAGTATCCTATGAACGAAAGCATTGTTGTCCGGGGCGCCCGGACCAATAATCTGAAAAATGTCGATCTGACGATCCCGCGTGACAAGCTGGTCGTCTTCACGGGCCTGTCCGGCTCCGGCAAATCCTCGCTCGCCTTCGACACGATCTACGCCGAGGGCCAGCGCCGGTATGTGGAGTCGCTGTCCAGCTATGCCCGGATGTTCCTCGGCCAGATGGACAAGCCGGACGTGGACTCGATCGACGGTCTTTCTCCCGCCATCTCCATCGACCAGAAGACCACGTCGAAGAACCCCCGCTCCACGGTCGGCACCGTGACGGAGATCTTCGACTATCTGCGTCTGCTCTGGGCGCGCACCGGCGTGCCCCACTGTCCGAACTGCGGCAGGGAGATCCGCAAGCAGACGATCGATCAGATCGTCGACAAGGTCCTCCGCCTGCCGGAGGGCACGCGCTTTCAGGTCCTGGCCCCGGTCGTCCGCGGCAAGAAGGGCGAGCACCAGAAGGTCTTCTCGGACGCGCGGAAATCCGGCTTTGCCCGCGCCCGCGTGGACGGCAGCCTCTACGACCTCACCGAAGAGATCTCCCTCGACAAGAATAAAAAGCACAACATCGACCTGATCGTGGATCGCCTGGTCCGCAAGGGCGACATCACCCGCCGCCTGACCGACTCGATCGAGACGGCCACGAGCCACGGCGGCGGTCTGACGGTCATCGAGCGCATGGATACCGCCGAGGAGATCCCCTTCTCCTTGAACTACGCCTGCGAGGACTGCGGCGTCTCGATGCCGGAGCTCAGCCCGCGCATGTTCTCCTTCAACAACCCCTACGGCGCCTGCCCGACCTGCGCCGGCCTCGGCTTCCAGCTCAAGGTTGATCCCGATCTGATCATCCCGAACCGCAGCCTGTCCATTCTCGACGGCGCGATCCAGGCCAGCGGCTGGGGCAACGTCAGAAACGACTCGATCGCGCGGATGTACTTTGACGCTCTGGCGGAGCGCTACCGCTTCAAGCTGACCGACCCGGTGGAGGACATCCCGGCCGAGGGCCTTGATGCGATCCTCTACGGCACAAAGGGCGAGAAGCTCAAGCTCTACTATGAGCGCTCCAATGGCCGCGGCACGCTCGAGCAGGCCTTCGAGGGCATTGTCCCGAGCCTTGAGCGCCGCTACCGCGAGACCCAGTCCGACGCGATGCGCAAGGAGCTCGAGGAGTGCATGTCCACCTCGCCCTGCCCGGACTGCTGCGGCAAGCGTCTGTCTCCGATCTCCCGCGCGGTCACGGTCGGCGGGATGCGGATCATGGACTACTGCGACCTGCCCGTGACAAAGGGCCTGCAGTTCATGGACGGCCTGACCTTCGACCCTTCGGATCAGATCATCGCCCAGCCGATCCTCCGCGAGATCAAGGCCCGTCTCGGCTTCCTGCAAAGCGTCGGCCTGCAGTATCTGACCCTCTCCCGCGCCGCCGCGACCCTCTCCGGCGGCGAGAGCCAGCGCATCCGCCTGGCCACGCAGATCGGCTCGTCGCTGATGGGCGTGCTCTATATCTTAGACGAGCCCTCGATCGGCCTGCACCAGCGGGACAACGACAAGCTCCTCGAGACCCTCAAGCGCCTGCGCGGCCTCGGCAACACTCTGATCGTCGTCGAGCACGACGAGGACACGATCCGCGCGGCGGACTACGTCGTCGACGTCGGCCCCGGCGCTGGCGTCCACGGCGGCGAGATCGTCGCCCAGGGCTCGATCGCGGACCTGATCGCGGAGCCGCGGTCGATCACGGGGCAGTACCTGTCCGGGAACAAAACCATCCCGATTCCGTCGAAACGGCGGAAGGGGAGCGGGAAGACCTTGAAGGTCTTCGGCTGCCGGGAGAACAACCTCCAGGGCGTCGACGTCTCGATCCCGCTCGGCACGCTCACCTGCGTGACCGGCGTCTCCGGCTCCGGAAAGTCCTCCCTCGTCAACGAGATCATCTATAAAAAGTTGGCGGGCAGCCTGAACCATGCCCGTATCCGCCCCGGCAAACACGACCGCTTCGAGGGCATCGAAGCCCTCGACAAGGTCATCGCAATTGACCAGAGCCCGATCGGCCGCACCCCGCGCTCGAACCCGGCCACCTACACCGGTCTGTTCAACGACATCCGCGACCTCTTCGCCTCGACCAACGACGCCAAGCTCCGCGGCTACGGCCCGGGCCGCTTCTCCTTCAACACGAAGGGCGGCCGCTGCGAGGCCTGCGGCGGCGACGGCCTCGTGAAGATCGAGATGCACTTCCTGCCGGACGTCTACGTTCCCTGCGACGTCTGCCGCGGCCGCCGCTACAACCGAGAGACCCTTGAGGTCCGCTACAAGGGCCTGTCGATCGCCGACGTGCTGGACCTGACCTGCGACGAGGCGCTCGAGTATTTCCGCAGCCTTCCCCGCATCCGGGACAAGGTCCAGACGATGGTGGACGTCGGCCTCGGCTATATCAAGCTCGGCCAGAGCTCCACGACCCTCTCCGGCGGCGAGGCCCAGCGCGTCAAGCTGGCCACCGAGCTGAGCCGCCGGTCCACCGGCTCCACGTTCTACATCCTCGACGAGCCGACCACCGGATTGCACATGGACGACGTGAAAAAGCTGATCGACGTGCTGCAGAAGCTCGTCGACGCCGGCAACACGGTCCTCGTCATCGAGCACAACTTAGACGTCATCAAGTGCGCCGACCATCTGATCGACCTCGGCCCCGAGGGCGGCGACGGCGGCGGCAGGGTGGTCGCCTCCGGCACTCCCGAGCAGGCAGCGGAAAACCCAGCCAGCTTTACCGGCCAGTACCTGGCGAGGATCCTGAAATAGCGTCTGCCCGCTCTGTTCGGCAAACCATATGCAGGGACAAGCGTTGCTTGCCCGCTTCGCCGCAGGCGAAGGATGATCGACCGCAGGTCGATGGAACGCCGGCTGAAAGGGATCTGCCTGCGGTATATTGCATTCGTTCCGAATGCCGTACAAGCGGTGCTTTCCCCTGCGCCCGTTTTTGCTTTCAATTGAAATTTGCCTCCTGGAGGTGCCCACTATGCGTTTAGATAAATTCTTAAAGGTTTCCCGCATCATCAAGCGCCGCACCGTGGCGAACGAGGCCTGCGACGCTGAGCGCGTCTCGGTCAACGGCCGTCCGCAGAAGGCCGGCTATGAGGTCAAGGTCGGCGACCAGATCTCCATCCGCTTCGGCGCGAACACCCTGAAGGTCGAGGTCCTCCGCGTCGAGGACAACGTCCGCAAGGACGACGCCGCCGGGATGTACCGCGAGATCCCCTGACCGTCTCTGCTTCGGAACTCTGAGATGAAAGCACTTTTCAAAACCGTCTTTTCCCGCGTCGGAATGGTTTCCCTGGGCATTCTGCTCCAGCTTCTGGTGCTGCTGGCGTCTCTGCTCTGGTTTCGGGAGTACGCGCCGGTCATCAACGTGGTCAGCGCCGTCATCTCCTGGGGTTTCGTGCTCTATCTGCTCTCTCTGAACAGCAACCCCGCCTACAAGATGGCGTGGATCATCCTGATCCTCGGCTTCCCGGTCCTCGGCGCGACCCTCTATTTCATCTTCGGCGGCAACAGGCTCTCTCCGCGCCTGCGCCGGAAAATGCAGGAGATCGACCGCACCCTGGCCGACCATCTGACCCAGGACGACGCCGTGCTTGCGGCGATGTGCGAGCACGACCCCGACGCCGTCGTCATGGCCCGGTACCTGGCCGTGACGGTCCGCTGCCCGGCCTGCCGGAACACCGGCACCCGCTACTTTTCCTCCGGCGAGGATTACTTTGCCGCTGTCCTCGAGGACCTTCCGAAGGCCGAGCACACGATCTATCTGGAATACTTCATCGTTGAATTCGGCGAGGTCTGGGACCGGATCCTGGAGATCCTGAAGCAGAAGGCGGCTGCCGGCGTCGAGGTGCGCTTCCTCTACGACGACTTTGGCTGCATCCGCCGCCTGCCGCGGCGCTATGACCGGGAGCTCGAAGCCCTCGGGATCCACACCTCCGCCTTCAACCGCTTCGTTCCGATGCTCGATTCCCGGCTCAACAACCGCGATCACCGAAAATTCCTGATCATCGACGGCAAGATCGCCTACACCGGCGGGGTCAACCTCGCCGACGAGTACGCCAACCTCGGCGAGCGTCGCTTCGGCCACTGGAAGGACTGCGGCGTGCGCCTGGAGGGCGACGCGGTCTATTCGGTCACGGTCATGTTCCTGTCCATGTGGAACTACGTCCGCAGGTGCGAGGGGATCGACCCGCCGTCCGCGCGGGCGTGCCTGCCGGAGGCGGGCGGCTTCGTCCAGCCCTATCTGGACAGCCCGCTTGACGAGGAGGCCGTCGGCCGCAACGTCTTCATCAACATGATCTCCCGCGCCCGCCGCTACGTCTGGATCATGACGCCCTATCTGATCATCGACGAGGCCATGGACGAGATCCTGACCACAGCCGCGAAATCCGGCATCGACGTGCGCATCATCACCCCCGGCATTCCGGACAAGCCCTACGTCTTTGAGATGACCCGCGCCAACTATCTGGCCCTGCTCCGGGGCGGCGTGCGGATCTTCGAGTACACGCCGGGCTTCGTCCACTCCAAGCTTTTCCTGGCCGACGACGAATCCGTCGCGGTCGGAACCGTCAACCTCGATTTCCGCAGCCTCTATCTCCACTTCGAAGACGGCGTCTGGCTCTACCGGACAGACTGCATCCCGGACGTCCGCGCCGACTTTGACGCGACCTTCCCCCTCTGCCGCGAGATCACCCTTGCCGACGCGGAGAAGGTACGCCTGCCCCGCCGCCTGTACCGTGCGGTCCTGCGTCTGCTCTCACCCCTGATGTAAACAAAAAAACGGGAGGAAGAACTCATCATGAAAATCTTCAAGCGCATCCTGAAGATCCTGGCGATCCTGATCGGCGTCGTCGTGCTTGCCGCCGCCGCGATGATCGGCTATCTGAGCATCACCGAGTACAAGCCTGCTGCCGAGGAACAGGTTTCCGTCGTGCAGAGCGGGGAAGGGGAGAAGCTCTCCGCCCTGGACAAGTCTGAGTTCACGGTCCTCACCTGGAACGTGGGCTACTGCGCCTTGGGCAAGGAGAGCGATTTCTTCATGGACGGCGGCGACGACGTCCGCCCCGATTCCAAGTCCATCGTCACCAAGAACTACGCCGGCATTCTGCAGGCGATCCGGGACATCGATCCCGACTTCCTGATGCTGCAGGAGGTCGACTCCGACTCCCACCGCAGCTACAACCTCGACGAGGTCGCCGGCCTGCGCCGCGACCTGGGCGCAGACGGCGCCGCTGCCTCTGCCTACGCGCTGAACTACAAGTGCAATTTCGTGCCCTATCCGCTGCCGAAGACGCTCGGCAAGGTCAACTCCGGTCTGCTGACCATCAGCGACTATGCCGTGACCGAGGCCGAGCGGGTCAGCCTGCCCTGCCCCTTCTCCTGGCCGATGCGCGTGGCGAACCTTAAGCGATGCCTGCTCGTGGAGCGGATTCCCATCGAGGGCAGCGACAAGGAGCTGGTCCTGGTCAACCTCCACTTAGAGGCCTACGACGACGGCCAGGGCAAGACGGCCCAGACCCGGCAGCTGCGGACGCTTCTGGATGCAGAATACCGCAAGGGCAACTACGTCATCGCGGGCGGCGACTGGAACCAGATCTTCCCCGAAACGGACAACACCTACCCGGTCCTTCTGACAAACTGGATCCCCGGCGCCCTGGACCGGGCAGACCTGGGCAAGTGGGATTATGCCTATGACGACTCCGTGCCCACCTGCCGCCTGCTCAACCAGCCCTACGACCCGGCGGATTCCGCGCACACCCAGTACTACGTCATTGACGGTTTCATGGTTTCTCCGAACCTGACGGTCAAATCCGTCCAGACGCAGGACGAGCAGTTCGCCTTCTCCGACCACAACCCGGTCCTGCTGACCGTCGAGCTCGGGGCATGAGCATGAAACGCGCAGTCTGTCTGCTTGCCGTCCTGCTCCTGCTCGCCGGCTGCAGTCTCCGCAACCGCCGCCCCTCGGAGGACTTCGTCCCGGCCGTGCCGCAGACGGATCCTCCAGCCGCGCAGAGCGAAGACGCCTCCGGGGAGCCCGCCCCTGCGACCGCGCCGGCCATTGCCCGCAGCGCGGTCCGGACCGTCCTGCAGGAATCCGGGACCGTCCCCGGGTCGGACGGCTTCGAATACCGGTACGAGATCCCCGTGCTCGACCTGCCCGACGCTTATGCCGCGGGCTGCAACCGGGAGATCAACGAGCGCTTTGAGGCGCCAGCCCGGGACGCCCTGGAGGCGATCGCCGAGGGGCGCATCCCCGAGATCCGCTCCGTGACCTACGCCTGGGACGTCCGGGATACGGTGCTCACGCTTCGCCTGACGCGGATCGACGCGGCGACCGGCGCGGATTACCGCGGCATCTACAGCGTCAACGCCGAAACCGGCGCGAAGGTGACGCTCGCCGAATTTTGCCGCGCCGCGGGGATCACGGAGGACGCGTTCGGCGTCCTTCTGCGGCAGGATGTGGAAAAGAAGTTCCGCGAGCTGGTCCGCGACCGATACAGCGAGGATCAGACCGAGTACACGACGGCCCTGACCCTGACGCTGAGCTGGATCGCGGAGCCCGCGTCCCTGCCGATGTATCTGACCGAGGACGGCAAGCTGTCCGTCACGGTCTCCATCAGCGACCCCGGCGGCGGGATCTCGACGGAGGAGCTGCTTCTGCCCTGAACCTCGGAAAGGAGGCTGAATCTGTGTACAAACGAACATGCGCCCTCGGGCTCTGCCTCCTGCTGACGCTTCTGCTCTGCGGCTGTGCAAATACGCCGGAGGCGCCGCCGTCTGCCGGGACGCTTCCCTCTCTTGCAGAGGACCTTCCGGACCTCCCGGCGCCGACCCCGGACGGCTCGGCGCCGAACGGGACCGCCGCTTCCGCGCCGGACCCCGGCCGGGACACGGCCGAGCCGAGCGCCGCGCCCCAGCCGGGCGCCCCGAAGCCGACGCTCCCGGAGAGCGGCACGACCGGACCGCGTGAAACTGTGCCCCCGACCGAGCCCCGGGACGAGAGCCCGGAGGACATTCCAACGGAGCCTTCGCCCGCGTCCCCGCTCGAGCCGCTCCTGACCGAGGCGCTATCCGGCCTGGACGGGACCTGGTCGGTCTACGCGAAGAATCTGGACACCGGCGAGACGGTCTGCATCCGCGACGAGCCGATGGTCGCGGCGTCGCTGATCAAACTCTACGTGGCCGGCGCCTATTATGAGACCGACCCGACGGCGGAGAACAGCACCTGGTGCGCGAAGGCCGACGCGATGATCTCCGTGAGCAGCAACGACGCCTGCAACGCCCTGATCGGCCGCCTCGGGATAGACGCGGTCAACCGCTTCATCCGCGCCTGCGGCGACACGCAGAGCGTACTCAACCGGCGGATGCTTGAGACCTCCGACAGGGAAAACTACGTGACCGCCCGCGCCTGCGGGCAGATCCTGGAGCGGATCGTAAACGGGACATACGTCAGCCGGGCAGCTTCGGACCGCCTGCTGCAGAACCTCAAGGATCAGGAGCGGACCGGGAAGATCCCGGCCGGCGTGCCCGACGGGATCGAGACGGCGAACAAGACCGGCGAGCTCCGCGACACGGAGAACGACGCCTGCATCGTCTGGTCTCCCGGCGGGACCTATCTCCTCTGCATCCTGTCCAACGGGCAGCCGAACCCCGCGGCTGCGCGGGCGGAGATCGTCAAGCTCTCCGCCCTGGTTTACAACTATTTCACTGCCGGCAGCTCGGCACATTGATCGAAAGGAGCCATTGCCATGCCATCCTTTTGCAGCAAATGCGGTTCACCGCTGAACCCCGTCGCAAAATTCTGCACCGTCTGCGGCGCGCCGGTGCCCCGGCCCGCCCCGGCGCCTGCTTCTGAGCCGCAGGCCGTCTCTGCGCCGGAGACATCGCCTGCCGCTGTGAAGCCTTCGCCGGCTGCGCCGAAGCGGGAGACGCCCCGCGTCTGCCCGAACTGCGGGGAAGTCCTGACGCCCGGCGTCGCCTTCTGCACCGTCTGCGGCGCGCGCGCAGCCGTCCCGGCCTCTGCCGTCCCGGCGTCTGTCTCCGCAGCGCCTGAGCCCGTGCCCGAGACGCCGGCCCGCCCGGCCTTTACCCCCGACCCGGTGCGTCCCGAGCCGTGGATGACTGACGCGACGACCCTGGTCGGCGCAGCCGTCACAGATGGCATGAGCGGGGAGACGGGCGGCGCGATCTTCGACGATCTGACCGGTCCCGCCCGCCGCGGCCCGGTCTGCCCGGGATGCGGCAGAGCCGTGCAGCCGGGCCAGTTCGTCTGCCCCATCTGCGGCACGCCCCTGACCGCGGCAGCCGCAGCCGAGCCCCCGGACGAGGAGGAGACGGAGATCCGCGAGACGAAGCGCCGCACCGGCCTCTGGATCGCGATCTCGGCGGCTGCCGCCCTCCTGCTCGCGGGCGCCATCCTGCTCATCGTTTTCTGGCCGGACTGGTTCGGCAAGAAGGACGAATCGACGACCTACGGCACCGAGACGGTCGAGCCGACCAAGGACCGCCCGGGCCTCAGCGAGACCGAGGAGAGCCAAGTGCCTACCGATGTCACGGCCCCGTCTGAGGAAGCGACCTACCCCGCGGAGGTCACGACCACCCCGCCGCCTGAGACCTATTCGCACGCGAAATACAGCGTGCAGGACGCGGAGTGGATCGTCCACTACAACTACGGCGGCGACGCAAAGCTGCTGACCGAGACGGCTGAAAAATTCACAGTTGGCGTCTACCGTCCCGGAACGGACGTCCTCTGCGGCATCGTCGACGTGGACAAGGCCACCGGCGAATGCACCGTGGTCCAGCCCGTCAATCTCGAGCCAGACGCCCCGGCGCCCTCTGACCCCGGCGCAACCGAGATGCCGCGCTTCTACGGCAACACCGACCCCGAGCTCGGACCGACCGAGGCCAGTAACCTTTCGCACATCAGCTTCGACGATATCGCCGATCTGATGAACGACAACGCGCCCGGCGCGGACTACGCGCTGACGGTGCTCGACCTCTACAGCGGCGAGCGCGCGGGCAACGACCGCATGAAGGAGGGCATGTCCTCCTCGGTGCTGATCGGCATCCCGGTGATCTACGCCCTGAACCATGAGCTGGAGGCCGGTGAGCTGACCATGGACACGGTCCTGCCCGTCGTCAGCGGCATGAGCGCCAGAGGCTCCCTCTCGGGCGTTGAATCGATGACCGTCCGCGACCTTCTGACCGCCGTCCTCCGCGACAGCTCCGGCGATGCGATCTGCACGCTGATGGACGCCATCGGCTGGGACCGCATCAGCGAGATCTGCGATGACGCCGGCTACGAGAGCGTCCGCATCAACAACTATATCGGCAGGACCGTCGACAACGACGAGTACGCGGACAACTTCGTCAGCACGGCCGATCTGTGCGGCATGTTCCTGGAGCTCTACTGCGGCCAGGACACGGCGGAGATCAACCGCGCCTATCTGCTCGAACACTTCGGCGTCACCGCCGACGAACACGAGAGCAACGGCCTCGGCAAGTATCTGGAGGGCGTCGTCGGCAGCTTCAACGGCCTCAAGAGCGACAAGTTCAACGAGATTCTTCTCGTCGAGCGCGACGGCAGAGCCTACGTCATCGCGATGCTGGCAAACGGCGCGCCCTACGGCGATATTCAGGACGCCATGGCGCAGATCGGCTACTATCTCGACGCCATGCTGGCATGAGACCCATCCGGGGCTGCTGCATTTGCAGCGGCCCCTTTGATTGCGCCTGCAGGCGCAGAAAAACAGGCGGCTTGTCAGAACTTTTCCCTTGACAAGCCTGGCCGACTGTGATATACTGTTCAGGCTGTCAGAGGAAATGCTTTGACACAAGGAGGACCCCCGCCATGAAGGTGGACAAGCCGACACTGTCCCAGCTTTACGACTGCTACGGAGAACTGCTCACCCAGAAGCAGCGCGACTGCTTCGAGCTCTGGTGCAACCAGGACGACACCCTCGCCGAGATCGCCGAGCTCATGGGCACGAGCCGGCAGAGCGTCTATGACGCGGTCCGCCGGGCCGAGCAGCAGCTTCTGCGCTTTGAGGAGGTCACCGGCTGCCTGGCCCGCGAAAGGCGGGACCGTCTGGCGGCTGACCGTCTGCAGAGTCTTTCCGACCGGCTGCGCGAGGCTGTTCCTGCGGAGCTGCCCGAGCTGGCCGGATCCCTAACGGCGCTCGCGGATTCGCTCCGCTGAGGCATCTTCCGGGAAAGGAGCACAAAATGGCATTTGAAGGCTTAACCGAAAAGCTTTCGGCCGCGTTTCGGCGGCTGCGGAGCAAGGGCCGTCTCACCGAATCCGACGTGAAAGAGGCCATGCGCGAGATCCGTCTTGCCCTTTTGGAGGCGGACGTCAGCTACAAGGTCGTCAAGGACTTTATCAGGACCGTCTCCGAGCGCTGCGTCGGCAGCGACGTGCTCGAGGGTCTGAACCCCGCCCAGATGGTCGTCAAGGTCGTCAATGAAGAGCTGACGCGGCTGATGGGCAGCGAAAACCAGAAAATCACGATGGCCTCCAACGGCCCGACGATCGTCATGCTCGTCGGCCTGCAGGGCGCGGGCAAGACGACGAACGGCGCCAAGCTCGCGGGCTGGTTCAAGAAGGCGCAGGGCAAGCGTCCGCTGCTGGTCGCCTGCGACGTCTACCGTCCCGCCGCCATCAAGCAGCTCGAGGTCGTCGGCGGCCAGCTCGACATCCCCGTCTTCCAGATGGGGCAGGAGGATCCGGTCAAGATCGCCAAATCCGCCATGCGCTATGCCGAGCAGCACGGCCACGACATGGTCTTCATCGACACGGCCGGCCGTCTGCACGTGGATGAAAAGCTGATGACCGAGCTCCAGTCGATCAAGGCTGAGGTCAAGCCGTCCGAGATCCTCCTGGTCGTGGACGCGATGACCGGTCAGGACGCGGTCAACGCCGCGCAGAGCTTCAACGAGTGGCTCGACATCGACGGCGTCATGCTGACCAAGCTCGACGGCGACGCCCGCGGCGGCGCGGCCCTTTCGGTCAAGGCCGTCACCGGCAAACCGATCAAGTTCATCGGCGTCGGCGAGAAGCTCGACCAGATCGAGCCCTTCCACCCGAGCCGCATGGCCGGCCGCATCCTCGGCATGGGCGACGTGCTGAGCCTGATCGAGAAGGCCGAGCAGGCCATCGACCAGAAGAAGGCGGCGGAGCTGGAGAGCCGTCTGCGCCAGAACAAGTTCACGCTCAACGACTTCTACGATCAGCTCACGCAGATCAGGAAGATGGGCAATCTCCAGGACCTGCTCGGCATGGTTCCGGGCATGGGCCAGCTCAAGGACATTCAGGTCGACGAAAAGGCGATGAACCGCGTCGAGGCGATCATCCAGTCGATGACCCCCTACGAGCGTGAAAACCCGAACGTCCTGGGTTCGAGCCGCAAGCGCCGCATCTCGGCGGGCAGCGGCACCAAGGTCGAAGACGTCAACCGGCTGCTCAAGCAGTTCGATTCGATGCAGAAGATGATCAAGCAGTTCACCGGCCCCGGCGCTTCGAAGAAGATGAAGAAGCTCCAGCGGCGGGGCGGGTTCCCGGGCATTCCCGGACTATAACAAAAGATTCATTATTATATGGAGGAAACAAAGCATGGTTAAGATCAGACTCAGAAGAATGGGCGGCAAGAAGGACGCCTACTACCGCATCGTGGTTGCGGATTCCCGGATGCCGCGTGACGGCCGCTGCGTGGAAGAAATCGGCTCCTATGATCCCACTGTGAATCCCGCAATGATCAAGGTCGACGTCGAGAAGGCTCAGACCTGGATCAAGAACGGCGCACAGCCCACCGACACGGTCCGCGGACTGCTCAAGAAGGCTGGCGTTCTGTAAGCCGCGGAGAGCAGTGCTATGAAGGAACTGTTGCTCTACATGGCACAGAATCTCGTCGAGCATCCCGATCACGTTACCGTTGAAGCGTTCGAAGGCGATCCTCTGGTTCTGGAGCTGCGGGTTGATCCGGAGGACATGGGCAAGGTCATCGGGCGCGGCGGCCGGATTGCCAAGGAGATTCGCGCCATTATGAAGTCTGTGGCCCAGCGCAAGGGCATCCGCGTCAGCGTGGAGATCATGGACTGACCCAAACAGGGACCGGCTCGTCCGAGCCGGTCCCTGTTTGGGCTTTCGGTCCGGATCTGCCTCCCGACATTTTCCAAAGGCGATTCGGACTCGCGCTCTTGCAAAATCCACAGGAGTATTATATAATGTAGGCATCTCCAACGGGAGGCATACCGCCATGAAGCGAAAATATCTCGAGGCCGGCAAGATCGTGTCCACCCACGGGGTGCGCGGCATGGTCAAGGTCCTGCCATGGGCGGACGGCCCGGACTTCCTGACCCTGTTCGATACCTTCTATCTTCCCGGCGAAAAGGCCGTGGCCGTCGAGCGGTCCGCGGTGCAGAACAACTGCGTGCTGCTCAAGCTCGCGGGCGTCGACACGGTCGAGGACGCGCAGGCCCTGCGCAGCCAGATCCTTTCCATCCGCCGCGACGACGAGCACATTCCCGCCGGGATGATCTTCCAGGCCGACCTGATCGGTCTCCCGGTCCGCGCGGCAGGGGAGGAGATCGGCACGCTTCGGGAGATCCTGACGATGCCGTCCGCGGACGTCTGGGTCGTGCGCGGCGAGAAGGAATACATGATCCCCTGCGTGCCGGCCTTCGTTCCCCATGTGGATCCGGAGCTCGGCTATCTGGAGGTCCGGCTGATCGAAGGGATGCAGACCGATGCGAATTGACATTCTGACCCTCTTTCCGGATACGGTGGGCGACGTCCTCTCCGAGTCCATCCTCGGCAGAGCCCAGGAGCGCGGCTATATCGCGATCCGCACCCACCAGATCCGCGACTACACCACCAACAAGCAGAACCAGGTGGGCGACTACCCCTACGGCGGCGGCCGCGGCGCGATTCTGCAGGCCGACCCCCTGTACCGCTGCTGGCAGCACGTCTGTGATGAGACAGGCATCCGCCCGCATACCATATATATGTCCCCCTGCGGGCAGACCTTCAACCAGGCGCACGCGCGCAGGCTGGCCGCGGACTATGAGAACCTGATCCTCGTCTGCGGCCACTACGAGGGCGTCGACGAGCGCTTCCTGGAGGAGTGCGTCGACGAGGAGCTCTCGATCGGCGACTTTGTCCTGACCGGCGGCGAGATCCCTGCCATGGCGATCACCGACGCGGTCTGCAGGCTTCTGCCGGGCGTCCTCTCCGACGCCGAGTGCTTCACCGAGGAGAGCCACTGGAACGGCCTGCTTGAATACCCGCAGTACACGCGTCCCGCCCTCTGGCATGGCCGCGAGGTGCCGGAGATCCTGCGCTCCGGCGACCACGGCAAGGTCGCGCGCTGGCGGCGCAAGCAGTCGATTTTGCGCACGATGCGGCGCCGCCCGGATCTGTTCGCGCAGCTCCGCCTGCCGAACCATTCGCGGGCAGAAAAACGATTCATTCAGGAAATTGAGGAGGAAGACGATGAGTTCCGAGCTCGATACGCTGAAAACCTGGGTAAGTGAGGCGAAGAAGATGGTCTTCTTCGGCGGTGCCGGCGTCTCCACGGAGAGCGGAATCCCCGACTTCCGCAGCGTCGACGGCCTCTACAACCAGAAGTACAAATACCCGCCCGAGGAGATCATCTCCGCCCACTTCTTCCGGGAAAACCCCGAGGAGTTCTTCGAGTTCTACAAGGCGAAGATGCTCCCCCTCGGCTTTGAGCCGAACGTCACCCACAAGGTCCTCGCCCGCTGGGAGCGGGAAGGGAAGCTTGCCGCCGTCGTGACCCAGAACATCGACGGCCTGCACCAGAAGGCCGGCAGCCGGAACGTCTACGAGCTGCACGGCTCCGTCCTGCGCAACCGCTGCATGCGCTGCGGCAGGGCGTATTCGGCGGAGTTCGTCAAGCAGTCCAAAGGCGTCCCGCGCTGCACCTGCGGCGGGATCGTCAAGCCCGACGTCGTGCTCTACGAGGAGTCCCTGGACTCCGACGTCATGTACCGCGCGGCCAGAGCGATCGCCGACGCGGACGTGCTGATCGTCGGCGGGACCTCGCTGACCGTCTATCCCGCCGCCGGGATGATCGGCTACTACCGCGGCAGGCGCCTGGTCCTGATCAACCGCGACCGCACGCCCTATGACGGCGAGGCGAATCTGGTCATCCATGACAGCCTCGGCACGGTCTTTTCCCGGTTTCTGCCCGAAAATGAATAAGACTGCATGAATATTTGAGTAATCCAACAGCAGGCCGAGCCTCGAAAGCTGAGTGCACTTTCGGCATATGCAAGATTTTTATGCATACCATCCAATTTTGCAGCCAAAAACATCCATTTTCTCACAGAATTATCAAGAAGCTGCCGGAAATCTGCGCGAAGTTTATGGGTTTTTTCGAAAAATAAGAAAAAAGTGTTAATTTTCAATTGCAAAACGAAAAAGAGTATGCTATGATAGGGCAGAAAGGTTGGAGCATGTCCAGCCAGCTTTGGCGACGCGTTCAAAAGCCGTGCCCGCCTCTTCTCCCGGGTCCCCGCCGTGCGAAATCTCCATCTTTGCGGGCCGGGGTCAATCCCGTATATTTTCGGCGCCTTCCGCCGATAATATAAAATCTATTTAGGAGGAAAAGATTCATGTTCAATCTCAAGAAGATGCTTGCTCTTCTGCTGGTTGTCGCGATGGTTGCCGCCCTGTTCGTTGGCTGCAAGAAGACCGACAATACCGAGACTCAGGCACCTACCACCGCACCCACCACTGCTCCGAGTGACAATGAAGAAACGACCCCCGCAACCGACACTCCCACCGAGCCGGTTGACGAAGGCCCCACCGACGGCAACTACGAGCGCCCCGACACCTGGGCCCGCGCTGAGGACGAAGACATCTTCAACGCTGTCCTGGCTGACTACGAAGCGATGCTCGATGAAGCCGAAACTCACGAAGACCTGAACGAGCGCTTTGTTGCGTTCGCAAAGGCTGAAGCTTTCCTGCTCAGCACGGGCGTTATGGCTCCGTACCAGACGCAGGGGGGTGTCTACCGCATTGGCTACATGGCTTACAGAACCACTCCGTACGCCATGTGGGGCAACGACGATGACCGTATGTTCAGCTATGTTGCTGCCAACGAGCTGATCAAGAAGGAAGACTACGCCGAGATGAAGGAAATGTGGACCAAGGCTGCTGCTGGCGAAGGCACCTATGATGCCGCCGCTTACCTGACCAGCAAGGGCTACACCCTGAGAGACGAGCTCGACACCACCTTCTCCACCGCTCCTGTCACCATCGACTGGCTGAACACCTCTTCCCAGTCCGACACCGAGATCACTGTCAACTGCGTTGACGGCCTGGTTCAGTACGACAACCTCGGCGCCATGCAGCCCGCTCTGGCTGAGTCTTGGGAAGAATCCGACGACCACCTGACCTACACCTTCCACATCCGTCAGGGTGTGAAGTGGTACACCGCTGAGGGCACCGAGTATGCCGACGTCACTGCGAAGGACTTCGAAGCTGGCTTCCATCACATGCTCGACGCTGCTGCCGGTCTGGAATGGCTGGTTGACGGCAAGATCGCTGGCGTTACCGAGTACCTGTCCGAAGGCGGCAGCTGGGACGACGTTGGCTACAAGGCTACTGACGACTACACTCTGGTTGTCACCCTGGTCAAGCCCCTGCCCTACTTCATGACCATGCTCACCTACTCCTGCTTCCTGCCCATCTGCGATAGCTTCTATCAGAGCCGCGGCGGCGCTTACGGCATCGACGAGTATGCTGCTGCTTCTCAGGATTCCGGCTACTCCTTCGGTCTGAGCACCGACGTCTCCTCCCAGGTCTACTGCGGTCCGTTCCTGCTGCAGAAGCTGCAGAAGGACTCCGAGATCCTGGTCGTCAAGAACCCCAACTACTACAAGGCTGATCAGGTCACCCTGAAGGCCATCAAGTGGATCTACGACGACGGCTCCAACCCCATCGGCCTGTACAACCAGGTTCTCAACGGCAACCTGGTCGGCATCGGCCTGTCCGAAGGCTCCGGCACTCTGGCTGAGGCCAAGAAGGACGGCAACTTCGACAAGTATGCCTACGTTACCGACACCACCTCCACCTCCTACTTCGGCGGCCTGAACCTGAACCGCGGCACCTTCGAACTGAAGTCCGGCGCCTGCAAGTCCCCCCAGACCGAAGAGCAGAAGATCAGCACCCACATCGCTCTGAACAACCAGTCCTTCCGTCTGGCTCTCCAGTACGCTTGGGACCACGAAGCGATGAACGCTGTCGCCGTTGGTAAGGACCTCGGCGCTGCTTCCCTCCGCAACATGTACACCGCTCCTGAATTCGTCAGACTGACTGCTGACGTCACCGACGCTGACGGCCACACCTTCACCGACGGCACCGTCTACGGCGATCTCGTTCAGTACTATGTCACCGAAGTCTACAAGATGCCCATTGATGTTGCTGACTCCACCAACGGCTGGTATCGTCCGGATGACGCCAAGGCTATGATGGACAGAGCTGTCATCGAGCTCGGCGATGCTGTTAACTACCCGATCAACATCGACGTTGTCTACCTGGGCACCTCCGCCAACAACACCAACATGGCCAAGGTTTACAAGCAGTCCCTCGAGGGCGTCCTCGGCGCTGACAAGGTTCAGGTCAACCTGATCGAAGCCACCACCACCGAAGACTTCTACGCCTGCGGCTATCGTGCTCCTGACGGAATCTCCGGCAACTACGATATGTTCTACGGCTCCGGCTGGGGCCCCGACTACGGCGATCCGTCCACCTATCTGGACACCTTCCGTGGCCTCGGCGCTGGCTACATGTGCAAGGTCATCGGCCTCTTCTAATCACCTGTTAACCGTGTTCTTCTGAACCGGAACACATATAGGGGGGAATTCTCCCCCCTATATGTGTCTTATCAAGCATGCATGCGCCGCCCTTGGCGGCAATTTCGGGTTGCCTCAGGATGACCTCGCTCCCCGAGTATCAATCGACCCTTCCATCCAAATTACGACCGGTTTTGTACCGGGAAGTCCTCCGGGCGCATGCTCAAAATCTATATGAGAGGGAGACTACGGCGCAGGCCGTGTCCTGACGGATACGATTATGGGAAAATACTTATTTAAGCGAATCCTCTTTTCGATCCTGTCGCTCATCGTGGTCGTCGGAATCGTCATGATTCTGGTCTACACCGCGATCCACAGGAACGTCGTTCTCCAGACAGATGACCTTTGGAACAAAAAGAAGGAAAACGACAGAATCATGTATGAGTACACCAGATACGAGGACTATGGCTATCTGGATCTGTACGACTACGGCAGCTTCCTGAAAACGAAATATTACGCAATTTACGGAGACGATTATTCCAACCAGGATGACTATAAGGCGGACATGAACGCCATTAAGAATGCAGACGAAGTCTGGAACAATGCCTCCGTTCAGGAATTTGTTCAGAAGTATAAAACCGACAAGAATTACAACATCAAGTACCTTGCTCCTGTCAACTACCAGAATGGTAAGCAGAAGCCGGGCGGCAGAGCCTATCTTTTCGCCGTCGACGAGAAGAGCGTGTTCTCCCGTCTGCTGAACTACTTCACGCACATTGTTTCCTTTGAGACGACCAATCAGGTCAAGGATCCGAATCTGACGAAGGACCAGAGATACGTCCGCTTCGAGAAGGACCCCTATTCCTGGGCCGGCTTTGCGCTGGTCGGCAGCGGTACGCAGCATAAGTACCTGCTGTATTTTGACACCCGCTTCCCGTTCATTCATCAGAACTGGATGCATCTCCGCCTCGGCACGTCCTACACCACGAACCGCGGCTCCGAGATCATGGACGTCGTGATGACCCCGACCGGCAACCTTGTCAAGTCCTACCAGCAGTATCCGAAGTGGATCCAGGAGGGCAGGACCGAGACAGAGTACACCGCGCTGGATTTCCATACCGCGACCTATAATAAAGCTGAAACACTTACGGCACAGGAACTGGACCGTTATCCTGACCGTTATACGACTGTATCTTATAAAGTTTCCGGACTGACGCCGGTCGGCAACTCCTTCGTCATGGGAATTATCGCGACGGTGATTGCCTACGTCTTCGGCATCATGCTCGGTATCACGCAGGCAAGACATAAGGACAAGTTCTTTGACCATCTGGGCAATGCCTACATCGTCTTTGTGACGGCTGTTCCTTCTCTGGCCTACATCTTCATCGTCGCATCCATCGGTACGAAGTTCTTCCACCTGCCGCTGAAGTTCGCTTCTGCGGACAATAAGATCCTTGCCTACATTATGCCGATCATCTCCCTCTCCTTGGGTTCCATCGGCGGTGAGATGAAGTGGGTCCGCCGCTATATGATCGACCAGATGAACTCTGACTACGTCAAGTTTGCCAGAGCGGAAGGCATGTCGGAGCGCGAGATCTACAACAAGCACATCTCGAGAAACGCAATGATCTACATCGTTCAGGGCATTCCGGCATCCGTCCTGTTTGCTCTGACCGGCGCACTTCTGACCGAACGCGTGTACGCGGTTCCCGGTGTCGGCGGCAAGATGATCGACGCTTTGAACTCGCATGACAACGCGGTCATTGTTGCAATGACGCTGATCTTTACGACAATCTCGATCCTCGGCGAAATCCTGGGCGACCTGCTGCTTGCGAAGTACGACCCGAGAATTTCGCTGTCCTCGTCGAGTGGCGGAGGTAGAAAGTGATGAACAACGATCAGAAGAAGAATTACGGCGGCGCAGCTTCCAACGAGGAGCTCGGCTTCCGCGTCATTGGCAACAACGCGATCCAATCCGAAAAGATCATTGCCCCGCGCTATTCCTACTGGCGTTCTGTCTTCCGTGTTTTCTTCCGGAAGAAGATCAACTATTTCCTGCTGGCCCTGTTCGTATTGATGATCCTTTCCGCCATTTTTGTGCCGATCATCTGCCCGTTCAAGGCAGATGAGAACGTCATGCATGCGGAGTACTTCAACAAGAGCCCCGCTTACATGATCAAGCACTTCGGCTTCTCCTTCAAGTGGCTGCTCGGATCCGGCAACGCCGGCCAGTCCATCACCTACAACATCTTTGCGGGCGCGCGGATCTCTCTGCTGCTCGCAGTTATCTGTGCCGCGATCAACATGACGATCGGCGTCATTCTGGGCGCTGTCTGGGGCTTCTCCAAGAAGCTCGACATGATCCTGATCCCGATCTACAACATGATCGCAAACGTCCCGATGCTGTTGATCATCACCGTTCTGGTGTACATCCTCGGCGCCGGCTTCTGGAGCCTTGTCTTTGCAATGTGCATTACGGGCTGGCTCGGAATCGCGTTCTTCTTCCGTACCCAGGTTATGATCATCCGTGACCGCGAGTACTCCCTGGCTTCCAAGTGCCTCGGCACTCCGGTCCGCCGCATCGTGTCGAAGAACATCCTTCCGTACCTGACCTCCGTTATCGTCACCCTGCTTGCGACTGAGCTTCCCGGCTATATCAACTACGAAGCTTACCTTTCCTTCTTCGGCCTCGGCCTCGGCGAAAAGGTTCCGAGTCTCGGCCGTATGATCTCCGTCTCCCAGACCGCGTTCCTCACGTTCCCGTGGGAATTCTGGCCCCCGGTCATCTTCGCTTCTCTGCTGACCATCATCCTCTACCTCGTTGGTCAGAACCTTGCAGACGCGACTGACCCCAAGACCCATATGTAAGGAGGAGGACGACTGAAATGGCATCGAATAACGATAGAAAAGTTCTTCTCTCCCTGAAAGACGTCGAAGTCAAGTTCAACGTCCGCGGTCGTATCCTGACGGCGATCCGCCGTGTTTCCCTGGACATCTATGAGAACGAAGTTCTCGCCATCGTCGGCGAGTCCGGTTCCGGCAAGTCTGTTCTGACCAAGACCTTCTCCGGTATGCTGGAGTCCAACGGCTTCATTTCGAACGGCACCATCATCCTCTCCGATGACGAGCTCTCCGAAACCGACGTCGTTCTGACCCCCTTCAACAAGAGAACGCTTGCGCGCTATCAGGAGATGCTGAACAAGTACTCCAAGCTTGAGCGTGGTGCGAAGGAGTTCAATCTGATCCAGGAGAAGAAGCGCGACATTCAGGCCGCCCAGTCCCTCTCCCTTGACGAGCAGGCGGAGTACGAAGTCCGCTTGAAGAAGTTCAAGGACGAGATCGTCGACAAGAACAATTACATCCAGACCCTCGACCGCCACAACGCGGAAGATGCTGCTGAGATGGCCAAGGTCAAGGCGCAGATCGCCGATCTCGCCGCCCAGCGCGACGCGATGATTCTGGAAAACAAGAACCTGGCGGAGAAGCGCAAGGCCGAGTACAATCACGAGACCGGCCGTGCCGCACAGGACGCTGCCGAGCTTGCTGAGCTCGAAAAGCAGCGCGCCGCCAAGATCGAGACGCCAGACGATCCCAGCAATCCCTACGGTCTGACCAAGGAGGTCCTCGACCGCAACGAGAAGATCGCGAAAGAGATCCTGCTCTCCACGGCGAGATATTCCAAGCGCAAGCAGTTCGGCTTCCGCAGCAAGCTGAACAAGGCGTTCCGTGTTGCGATGGAGAGCGGCGAGGATCTGAACGATCCCAAAGTTCTGAACGACGTCATCGGCGTTGCGGCCTTCCGTGTGGAGTACCGCGGCTACGATGAGGACACGAACACCCTCCGCGGCTACGCGATTATCGACTGCGCCAAGGTCAAGGACAGCGAAGACTGGCAGAAGATCCGCGGCTGCAGAATTGCAACCGTTTTCCAGGACCCGATGACCTCCCTGAACCCGGTCATTACGATCGGCAAGCAGATCCAGGCCGTCATTCTGAAGCATCAGAAGTGCTCCAAGGTCGAAGCCAGAAAGCGCGCCATCGAGATCATGGGCAAGGTCGGTATCCCCGACCCGGAGTCGCGTTTTGACGACTATCCCTTCGAGTACTCCGGCGGTATGCGTCAGAGAATCGTTATTGCGATTGCGCTGTCCTGCCAGCCGAAGATCCTGATCTGCGACGAGCCGACCACCGCTCTGGACGTTACCATCCAGGCGCAGATCCTTCGCCTGATCAAGGAGCTGCAGGAAGACCTCGGCTTCACCACGGTCTACATCACCCACGACCTTGGCGTCGTTGCAAACGTCGCCGAGCGCGTTGCGGTTCTGTACGCCGGCCAGATCGTCGAAGTCGGTTCCGTCGAAGAGATCTTCTACGAGCCGAAGCACCCCTACACCTGGGCGCTGCTGTCCTCTCTGCCGCAGCTTTGCGAGAAGGGCACCGACCTCTTCTTCATTCCCGGCACGCCTCCTTCGCTCTACAACAAGATCAAAGGCGACGCGTTTGCTCCCAGAAACCAGTACGCCATGGCCATCGACCTGGAGAAGGAGCCTCCTATGATCCAGGTCAGCCCGACGCACTGGGCCAAGACCTGGCTGCTTGATCCGAGAGCTCCGAAGGTGGAATGCCCCAGGAACATCACGAATCTGCATGAGAAGATGAAACGGCTGCATGTGGATTTTGAGTTTTAAGGAGACGACATATGAATCAATCAGATAAAGAAGTACTGCTTTCTATTAAAAATCTGGATGTTGTCTTCGGTAGAGGCAAGCGTGCGTTCAAGGCAATCGACAACGTCAGCTTCGACATCTACAAGGGTGAAACTCTCTCCCTCGTCGGCGAGTCCGGATCCGGCAAGACCACCATTGGCCGTGCCATCATTCGTATCAATCCCTGCTCCGCTGGTGAGATTCTCTATAAGGGCGAGCGCATCTCCGGTTCTCTTTCCAGAAAAGCGGACCGCGAAGTTGTCCGCAAGATCCAGATGATTTTCCAGGATCCTGCCGCTTCCCTGAACGAGCGCGCCACCATTGAGTACATCATTTCCGAAGGCCTCTACAACTTCCATCTTTACAAGGATGAGAAGGATAGAATGGCAAAGATCGAGCGCGTGGTCGAGGAAGTCGGCCTGCTGCCCGAGCACCTGACCCGTTATCCGCACGAGTTCTCCGGCGGCCAGCGTCAGCGTGTCGGCATCGCCCGTTCCATTGTCATGGAGCCTGAGTTCATCATCGCGGACGAGCCGATCTCCGCTCTGGACGTTTCCATTCGTGCGCAGGTTCTGAACCTGCTCAAGAAGTTCCAGGTTGAGCGCGGCCTGACCTACCTCTTCATCGCGCATGACCTCTCGATCGTCCGCTTCATTTCGGACCGTATCGTGGTTATCTACAAGGGCCGTGTTATGGAGATCGCGGAGACGGAAGAGCTCTTCCACTATCCGCTGCACCCCTACACCAAGTCCCTGATGAGCGCGATCCCGGTTCCCGATCCGAGGATCGAGAAGGACAAGAAGCTCTTCGTGTACGACAAGAAGATGCACGACTACTCTGTGGAACAGCCCTCGCTGGTTGACATCGGCAACGGCCACATGGTTTTCGGCAGCCCCTCCGAGATCGAGAAGTACAAGAAGATCCGCTTCGGTAACCAGTAATCCAAGGCAAAATCGCTGCAGCCGACCGTCGGCTGCAGCGATTTTGCGTCTCCGGCCTCCCGTTCGCCCTGCAGAACGGGAGGCCGATTGATCAAGGGGGAGATTCCTTTCCTGCCGGGGGTGCTCTCCCAGACGAACACATAAGCGCAAAGAAGCCGCCGCGGAACTTCCGCGGCGGCTTTGATGGTATTTCCGATCAGGCCTTTGCGCGCGCCTTCTTCTTCGGCGCGACGAAGATCAGCACGAGCGAGAGCAGGGTGCCGAGTGCGCCGGCGCCGATCAGGCCCCAGCCGAACAGACCGGGCATGGTCGTCGTGTAGGGCACCGGGCGTGCGCTCTCCGCGAGGGTCGTGTTGTTGATGTAGCGCATCCAGCCGTCGAGAGCATTCTGGTCGTCGATGACGGCGGACCAAAGCTTCGTGCAGTCGCCGGTGGAAGCCTTGACGGCGAGGAAAAAGCTTGCCGCGAAGCAGCCGAGCCCGATCAGGCCGAAGATCACGGCGAATACGAAGGGAAGCTTGCCGCGCATCGCTCCGAGCGCGCCGAGCAGCAGCAAAATCACGGCGATGCCGAACGCGACGAGCAGACCGATCAGCAGCAAAAGCTGCGGCATGCCGAGCGCGGACTTGAGCTGGAGCAGAGACAGGTCGCGGCTGGCCACGAACTCAGTGGCACCGCCGGGCGCCTGTGCGGCGAGGTCAAAGTGGATCGCGCCGAAGAAGCTGCAGATCGCAGCGCCAAGCATCAGCAGGGCGGCAAGCAGGGCGAGCACGACGCCGCCGGTCGAGAGCTTCCGCTTCTTTGCGGGCGGCTCGACGGGCTTTGCAGGGGGCTGCTGGCCGTAGGTCGCAGTCTGGTAATCGGTCTGCTGCATTCTGTAGGGGTTTGCGCCGGGCTGCTGATAGGGCGGCTGGCCGTAGGCGGGCTGGCCGGGCTGCTGATAGGGCGGCTGGCCGTAGGCAGGCTGTCCGGGCTGTGTGGGCTGGCCGTAGGCGGGTTGGCCGGGCTGTGTGGGCTGGCCGTAATAGTAGGGGTTCCCGGGAGGCGCGTAGACCGGCTGGCCGGGGTTCGACCATCTCTCCGGGGCATTGGGCTGCGTGTAGTTCGGATAAGTCCCGACGGGCGGGTTGTAACCAGGCTGCGCGGGGGCTGCGGGGCGGGGCGCTTCGGCGCCGTTCAGCGGCTGCTGGTCGCGCGCAATCGGGGGCGCCGTGAAGAAGGAGGCGGGGTCCGAAGCCGTCGGCGCGGGCTCCGCAGCGGGAGCGGGCGCGGCTTCGGGCGCGGGCTCCGCAGCGGGAGCGGGCGCGGCTTCGGGTGCGGGCTCCGCAGCGGGAGCGGGCGCGGCTTCGGGTGCGGGCTCTACAGCGGGAGCAGGCGCGGCTTCCGGCGCGGGTTCTTCTGCAGGGGCGACGGGTGTTTCAACGGGGGCGATGGGTTCCGGAACAGGCGCCGTCGGAGGAACCGGCATGACCGGCGCGGCCGGCGGTACGACCGCCGTCGGAGCGGCCATCGGGGCGGAGGGCGTCACAGCTGTCGGCGTGCCGCAATTGGAGCAAAAGGGGACGCCGTCCGGCAGCTTTGCGCCGCATTTACGACAAAACATATGAGAACCTCCAATCGTATATAATCTGAATACGCCATAGGTTTCTACCTCTATCATAGCGGATTTTAGAGAAAAGTCAAGAATTATTCAGGTTTCTCGTATGATTGTGCAATGCGGCAGGCTGCCTTTTTCCCCGCCGGGCACAGGCGCATGGCCGGCCGCGCCGCCGTCCAGGACGGTCAGCAGCCGTCGCAGGCTCAAAAACAGATTGACCAAATGCGAGACCGCGTAGGTCAGCAGGTAGCCGCCGATCCCCAGGCGCGGCAGGAGGAAGAACAGCCCCGCCACGTCGATCACGTTCGTGAAACTGTTGTAGCGCACCAGATACAATTGCTGCCCGAGCCCCTTCTGCAACCCGTCCACAATGGCGTCGGGGTAGAGGAAGAGGACCAGCGGCGAAAAGAGCCGCAAGTAGTAGCCCGCCGCCTCCCCGTGAAAGAGGGCGGCGCCGAGCTTGCCGCCGAAGCAGTAGAGGCCGAGGAAAACGGCCCCGGTGAGCAGGAGGACGGCCCGGAGGCTCTTCCGCGCCAGAGCGTGCAGGCGGTCCCACGCGCCGGCGGCCTGACACCGAGCCAGCTCGGAGACCATGAGCTCCGACAGGGCGAAGACCAGCTCCGCCGGGAACCAGAGCACCGGGAAGACCATGCCGGAAATCGTCCCGTAGGCGGCCAGCGCGCTGTGGCGCGAGCCGGAGCGGGAGAGCCCGTAGGGGATCAGAAACTGCTCCACGGCCCCGAGCCCGGCCCGCAGATAGTCGTTCGCCGCGAGCGGGATGCAGAGGCGCAGGACGCTGCCGCGCGGTGCGTGTCCGGGCCGCCCGACGTCGCGGCGAAAGCGCGTGTAGAGCAGAAAAAAGCAGACGCACGCGCCGCAGGCGCTCCCGGCGATCACGGCGGCGCAGACCGCAGCCAGACTCCGGACCAGCCGCAGCAGAAACAGCGTCACGCAGACCGAGAGCAGATGATCCAGAAACTCCGCTGAGACCAGTTCCCTCAGCCTTCCGCAGGCCGTGAAGCTGCCCCGCAGCACGCCGCACAGCGTTTGGAGGGGGAGGAGGACCCCCAGGACCCGGAGCGCCGGCGCCGTGCGACCGTCCAAAAGCAGCGCCTCAGAGATCCGGCCCGAGA
The DNA here is from genome assembly GCA_017425545.1 of Oscillospiraceae bacterium. GTDB lineage: Bacteria > Bacillota > Clostridia > Oscillospirales > Oscillospiraceae > JAFRPC01. Next base: position 35,161 of record JAFPFL010000007.1, read on the forward strand.
GCAGGATCAGTGCTGTGCCGACCGCCGCGCTCACAAGCAGACCGTAGCGCAGGCAGCCGCCCACGGCGCCGGTCAGCGCCGAAGGACTCCCGCGTCCGTAGGCGGACGCCGAGAGCTGCAGTGCGGCGACCCGGACGCCGGAGGAGGCAAGCGTCCCCGCGAAGCCCCCGACGGTCAGAACGAGCTGCAGCAAGCCCATCCCTTCCGCGCCGATGCGCCGGGTCAGGATCGACTGAAACAGAACGCCGATCCCCCGGAGCGCCAGCCCGCTGGCCGTCAGAAGGAGCGTCCCGCGCACGAGCGTCCGACCTTTCTTCATCGCCTGCACCCCCGGACCATCCTTATGCGCCGCCGCCTCGCCGTATGACAGCCGCCGGCGCGTCCGTTTCCGGCTCTGTTCAAGGCTGAAAAACCCTTTCTGAAAATCCCGAAAGCCGACAGATTAAAAAAAAAGAAAAAGAATCCTGCGAAAAATTTCAATTTCGCGATGAAGATCGATCGGTTTCCAAAAATTTCCGATCGATCTTCGCACAGGATCTGCGCAAAACCGCGCGAAAACCCATCGCTTTTCGAAAAACTTCGAACAGTTTTTGAAAAAAATCGCGCGGTATTTTCAAAAAACCGTGCAGAAATATTTGAAAATTTTCGAAGCCCGCGCGGAAATCGCGCAAAGCTCTGCTTCAACAGATCCGACGTATTCAGCCCTGCTTTCCGCCGATTTCCCGCCGTTTTTGCATCAATACCGCTGAAAAACAGGTCGAAACGCATCGAAATTTCCAAAAATCCTCCGCGCCGGTCCAAGGCGAAACGACCCGAAAATCGGGCGCAATCCGGACCGATCCGGTACCCAAAAAACAGCTTTGTCGCGGACAATGTTCGCAACAAGTATAAGAGAGAGAATAAGAAAGAGAATAAGTATAAGAATAAGTATAAGTATAAGAGAAAGAGAGAGAGAAAGAACAGACGCGCAAAAAATCGCCGCCCCGAAGGGCGGCGGTTCTCGTTCTTCCGATGGAGCAGATCTTCAGATCGCGATTTTGCGGACGCGGCTTGCGGCTCAGTAGCCGCCGGTCGCCGTGACCTGGGCGTTGACGAGGGTGCTGCTCTGCCAGGTGCCGGTCACCACAACCATGGTTCCGATCGCGGGAACCTCCTGTCCGGTCGTGAAGTCCAGCTTCCAGACGTTGTCATAGTAGGGGTGCTGGATCGTGTTCGGCGTCATGACTCTGCCGTAGATGCGGACTGTCTTTCCCTCGTAGAGATCCGGGGCGTGCAGCAGATTCAGAAGCTGCACGCGCTCGAGAGTCCCGTCCATCACAGTGAGGTCCACGTCGGCAGTTTCGCCCTCGTACCGCGTCACCGTCTCCACCACGGCGTCCTTGTACCAGTACTTGTCCAGGGCCGCCTCGTTGTACTCGAGCGTGCCGGTCATCTTGACCAGCGAGCCGGCGCGCGGCAGGTCGTTCGGGTGATTCGGAACGAATTCCCACTGCCAGTCGCAGCACTTCGTGTTGTCATAGTAGCCCCAGACGTAGTAGCGGTCCTTGTTGGACCAGTTGTCGTGCATGATGATGAAGATGCCGACCTTTGTCACGTGCTGGCCGACGAACTGCTCCGCCTGCTTGTTGAAGAACAGGTTCTGGTATTCCACGTACTCCGGTTGACTGATCGGCGCCTGAAGCGTGCTCGCGGCGGCGGGCCGATCCTCCAGCGCCGGTTCCGCTCCGGGTTTTCCGCTTCCGACCTTGATTTTGCTGCAGCCGCACAGCAGCAGGCACAGAATCAGGAGCATAGCAAAGATCCGAGATTTCATTTCCGAATACCTCCCATTTGCAGCGTTATCGATGTTCTAAACGATTGAAGCGTTATCTGAGAATCAGACCGAGAAAACTGGACAAGCCGAAGACGGCGAGATCCGCAACGACGATCGTCGAGCCGACCGGCGTGCTGAAAACAGCGGAGGCGAGGATCCCGATCACCGTGCAGCCCACGGAGATGCAGGCCGCGCAGATCGTCACCGAGCGGAAGCTCTTGAGCACCCGCATCGCCGACAGGGCGGGGAAGACGACCAGTGCCGAGATCAGCAGCGAGCCGACCAGATCCATTGCGAGCACGATCACGACCGCGATGATGATCGCCAGCAGCAGATTGTACAGCTTCGTGTTCGTGCCGGTCGCCGCCGCAAAGTTTTCATCAAAGGTGATCGCGAAGATCTTGTGGTAGAAGACGACGAAGAAGATCATGACCACGATCGAGAGCACGATGGAGGCGAGGACCTCCGTCTCGCTCAGAGTCAGGATCGAGGTCCCGCCGAATAGGGTCGTGCAGACGTCGCCGGAGATGTTGGACTTGCCCGAGGGCGGCCAGAGGTTCATCAGCAGATAGCCCACCGCGAGCGCGGCCACGGAGATCATCGCGACGGAGGCGTCGCCCTTGACCTTCGCCCGCTGGCCGCTGCGGAGCAGCAGCACCGCGCAGAGGATCGTGATCGGCATCACGATCAGCATGTCGTTGGTCATGCCGGCCACAGCCGCTACGGCCATGGCGCCGAAGGCGACGTGGCTCAGGCCGTCGCCGATGAAGGAGAAGCGCCGGAGCACGAGGGTGACGCCGAGCAGGGAGGAGCAGAGCGAAATCAGAACGCCGACGAGCAGCGCGTTCTGCACGAAGGTCAGCTGCAGATAATCGGCAAGCGTCATTGCGAAACACCTCCCTGCTGCAGAAATGCCTTCCCGACCGGACTGCTCAGATAGTCCTGACGGGTCCCGTAGTACACCGTGGAGCCGATGTGCAGGATGTGGGTCGCGTGCGCAAGCGCCGCGCCAAGATCGTGGGAGATCATGATGACCGTGATCCCCTCCTGCCGGTTGAGCGAGCGGATGATCGCGTACATTTCCGCCGTCACTTTCGGATCGAGCCCGGCTACGGGCTCGTCGAGCAGCAGCAGCTTCCGCGTCGCGCACAAGGCGCGGGCGAGCAGCACGCGCTGCTGCTGACCGCCGGAGAGCTCGCGGTAGCACCGGTTGGCGAGGGCTTCGAGACCCATGCGCCGGATGTTCTCCTTCGCGAGCTCGCGGTCCGCTCTGGAATAGAAGGGCCGCATGCCCTGCCTGCCCTGGCAGCCGGAGAGGACGATCTCCTTGACGCTTGCGGGGAAGTCCCGCTGCACCAGCGTCTGCTGCGGCAGGTAGCCGATCTCGCTCTGACGCAGGCCGTCGCCGGTGGCAACGGTTCCGCTCAGAGGCTTGCGCAGGCCGAGGATGGTTTTCATCAGGGTCGTCTTGCCGGAGCCGTTTTCTCCGACAATGCAGAGATAGTCTCCGGCGTTGACCTCGAAGCTGACGTGTTGGAGAATGGCCTTTCCCTCATAGCCGAGAGAGAGGTCGCGGCAGGTTAACAGAGCCATAGATCTGCTCCTCTTCGTAAAAGTCTCAGGAAAGCGCCTGCTTCAGCACTTCCAGATTTTTCTGCATGATCGCCAGATAGTTCGTTCCGGCGCTGATCTGTTCGGGCGTGACGGACTGCATCGAGTCCATCTCCAGAATCTCCGCGTCCTTGGCCGCGGATTCGGAGATGATCGTGTTTGCGATCCGGCAGGTGGAGCCCTCGAGGACCAGAATGTGCTTCAGGCCGAGGCCGTCGAGCTTGCCGACCAGGAAGCTGATCATGTCGAAAGAGGCTTCGGTCTCCGCCGAGCAGCCGGAGAAGGCGGCGTAGGCCGTCAGGCCGTAGTCCTTGATCAGGTAGAGGAAGGGATAGCGGTCGGCGAAGAGCACGGTCCTGCCCGGGGCCTCGGAGACGGCCTGCTCAAACGCGGCGTCGAGCTCGTCGAGCTGCTTGGCGTAGGCGGCGCAGTTGGCGCGGTAGGTCTCCGCGTGCTCCGCGTCGACCTGGGCGAGCTTCTCGGCCAGCACCGGGCACAGCAGCTTTGCGTTCTTCACGGACAGCCAGACGTGCTCGTCGTACTCGGTCACTTCCTCGTGCTCGTGATCGTGCTCCGAGCCGGGGCCATCCGGCTCCTCCTCTTCGCGTGCGGCCGTGCCGAGCTCGGCGAGCAGGCCGACGGCGACCATGTTCTTGTTCTCCGCAGCGCGCAGCGTGTCGGCGACCCACTTGTCGGATTCTCCGCCGATATAGACGAACAGGTCGCAGGTGGAGATCTTGTAGATGTCCTCAATGGTGGGCTGGAAGTTGTGCATGTCGGCGCCGGAATCCTCAAGCAGGACCAGCTCGACCTCTCCCGCCCGGTCGCCGAGCAGGTTTCTCACCCAGTCGTAGACGGGGAATACGGTCACGACGATGGTCAGCCTTCCGTCGTCCTTTTTCCGGCCGCAGCCGGCAAAGAGCCCGACGCAGATGCACAGCGCCAGCATCAGGCAGAGAATCTGTTTCAGTTGTTTCATGTTCTTCCTCCAAATCGGGATCGCCTCAGGCCGCGCCCGGATCCCGGATTGTCATTTGTCCCGTGTGCACCGGCAGTTTTCGCAGATCCCGTAGAGCACGGTCGAGCTGCGGTCGACGGCGAAGTTGTCGAGCGCGGCGATGGATTCCACCAGGGCTTCGGTCTGCGCCTCGCCGAGATGGAAGGTGCGTCCGCATTTTTTGCAGCTCAGATGCAGATGACGCCGGCACTGCTCTGCGGCGGTGAAGCGGTAATAGCGTTCGCGCCCGCCGGCCTCCCGGACGGCGGCCAGCAGGCCTTCCTTCTCCAGCGCGGCCAGATTGCGGTAGACGGCGCTGACGCTGATCTCGGGCAGAGCCTTCGAGATGATGGAGGCCGAGAGGGTCTCGTCCGCGTGGCTCTGCAGATAGTCCAGCAGCATTTTCCGGGTTTGGGTCTTGTACGTCGGCATAATGTGCCTCCATTTTGCGAATCATTTGCAAATTACTATAACAGGGTGAAGGGCATTTGTCAAGGAATACTGCGAATCATTCGCAGCAATTTCAAGGTTTCCGATTATTTTTGCGAAAGCACTTGCCACCGCCGAAAAACGCAGTATAATAAAGTTAAATTGATATGCGAAGAAACAAACGGTGAGAAACAAATAACGAGGCTGTTATGGCAAACTTTCAACGATTCCAGACAATTTCAACAGGGCCGCAAAACCTCTTTGATCCCGACTGCCCGGTCTGGGTCAGCCGCTGCCGGCTGAGCCGCGATCTGGAGACCGGCAAGCGTCTGCTGCAGGTCCGGATGGTGAACTGCTCGGACAAGAAGATCACCCGGGTCTTTTTGCGGGTCAAGTGCGCCGATGGGGCGGGGCAGGGCCTGACGGTCCTGCAGATGGTGCCGACGCCTTCGCTGCTGGCGATGCCCGGCCGTGCGTTCGGCGACGATAAAATCATCGAGCTTCCCGCTCCGGAGACGACGTTTGTGGAGGCCTTTGCCCAGCGCGTCGAGTTCTCGGATCAGACGAGCTGGAACGAGCAGTCGGCTCATCACTATCTGGCCTTCCCGGCTCCGGTCCAGGTCAGCGCCGCCGACCCGGACTATCCGAAGCTCCGCGAGCTTGCCGAGCGGGGCGGCGTCCGCAACAGCTATCGCTTCCACAGCCAGAAGGACATGTGGCTCTGCACCTGCGGCCAGCCAAACGGCTCCGCCGCCCTGCGCTGCGCGCACTGCGGCGCGGACCGGCTCTGGCTGGAAAAACATATGGACCCCGACTACCGTGAGCCTGCGCCGGTTCAGCCGGCAGCGCCCGTGCCTGCGCCCGTGCCCGCTCCGGCCCCGGTCGTCGTGCCGATTCTGCCCGCGCAGCCTGCGCCGGCGCCCCGGACCAGCGCCTACGGCGCGGTCCCACCCCAGAGCGTCCCTGCCCGCCCCCGGGAGGACGACGAGCCGGAACGCAGCCATGCAGGCAGAACGCTCGCGATCATCCTGGCGATCCTCCTTTTCCTCAGCGTCGGCGGTTGGGTCGCCTTCCGGGAGCTTCGCCCCTATCTCCGCTACCGCGAGGCGGAAAAGGCGGTCAGCGCGGGCAACTATGAGCAGGCGGAGCTCATCTTCAAGGAGCTCGGCGATTACAAAAACAGCGCCGCCCGCGTCGGGGAGATGGAACTGAACAAGATCCGCGCCCTCATGAAGGACGGCGATTACGAGCAGGCCCTCCAGCTTCTTGACGGCGTCCGCAGCCTCGAAGGCGCGGGCGATCTGCGGGCGGACTGCTATTACAGCCTCGCCGTGCTGGCCTTCAACGACGGCGACCTGGAACGGACCGCCTCCTATACTGAGCAGCTTGCCGCAGAATATCCCGACTATCCGGAGCTTCCGAAGCTGCAGCAGTATCTGCATTACAGCCTCGGCAACCAGGCCTTCGGCGAGGCCGCGAAGCTTGCCGACAACGACCCGGCCAAGATCCCGTGCTTTGAAAAGGCAATTCAGGAGTACAGCCAGACCGACTACAAGGACAGCGCCGACCGGCTCCGCGAGAGCCGCTACCGCATTGCCATCGTGAATATGAATCTCGGCCGCTATCAGGATGCGATCCAGCAGTTCACGAACCTCGGCGATTATCTGGACAGCCAAAGATACCGCGCCGACTGCATGTTCGCCTATGCGAAGACGCATCTGGAGATGACGGATTCTCTGACCCTTGACTACCTGACGGAGCTTGCCGGGGAAGGCTATGACGGGGCCCAGGAGCTCCTCGACCGCCTGAACGGCGTCGGCTTTGTCTTCTCTCTGACCGCCGATCCCACGGTCGATCCCCGTCAGCCGCTGACCGTGGCCTCGGACCTGTCGAAGGTCTATCTTGCCTACCACATTACGCCGCGCGAGGGAGCCGGCGCCGTGATCGTTCTGGTCGTCTATCAGCTTCCGGACGGCCGGCAGGGCAGAGGCGTCCTCAACAGCGACGGCAGCGCCGTCGGGGCGAAGCGCTGGTCCGATCTATTCCCCGCAGAATGCAGCGTGGGCGGAACGGTCACCGTTTCCTTCTACGATTCCGCAGTCGGCGAGGGCATCCCGCTGGAGACCCTCAGCTTCGACTATCAGCCCGCGAGCGAGCCGGAGGACGCCTCCGGCCAGCCTCCGGAGACCGGTGGCGAAGAATGATGCCGGAGCTTCGCTATGCCTTCGCCCCGATGGAGGGCGTCACGGGCAAGATCCTGCGCGAGCTGCACGCGGCGTATTTCCCCGGCGTCGACCGCTACTGCATGCCCTTTATGACGCCGACGGACGTCCACAAGCTGACCGATCGCCAGCTCCGCGCTCTGGATCCCGGCCCACTGGGGATTGACCGCCTGCTGCCGCAGGTCCTGACGCGGTCCGCGGAGGACTTTCTGTGGTTTGCCTCGGCGATCGCCGGGCTCGGCTATCGCGAGGTCAACCTGAACCTCGGCTGTCCCTCGGGTACGGTCGTGAGCAAGGGCCGTGGCGCCGGAATGCTGCGCGACCCGGACGCGCTGGACCGCTTTCTGGACCAGATCTTCCGCGCCAGCCCGATCGCGGTCTCCGTCAAGACCCGGATCGGCCTCGAGGAACCGGCGGAGTTTGGCCCGATCCTGCAGGTGCTCGCCCGCTACCCGATCCGGGAGCTGACCGTCCACCCGCGCACCCGCCGCGAGATGTACACCGGCGGCGTCCACCTGGACGCCTTTGCCGAGGCGGTCCGGGTTATTTCCGTCCCGCTGTGTTATAATGGGAACCTTTTCAGCCCCGAATCCGTCTTCTTATTAAGGGAACGGTTTCCGTCCGTCTCGTCTGTCATGATCGGGCGCGGGCTGCTGGCCGATCCCGCCCTGGTCACGCGCTGCCGCGGCGGCGAACGCAGCCGCGAGACCCTGATCTCGTTCCACAATGCGCTCTGCGCGGCCTACCTCGAGCGTCTGCACCCGAATCAGGGCGCGCTTCCGAAGCTCAAGGAGATCTGGGCCATGCTGTCGCTGCTCTTTGCAGACGACGGCAGCTGGAAGCGCATGCGAAAGTGCAAAACCTGGCCGGAGTTCTACCCGCTGACCCAGCAGCTCCTCTACACCGGCACGCTGCTGCCCGAGGCGGACTTCTCCCGCCAGAATCAATCTGACGCGATCCCGCGTCCAAACCCCGAAACCAATGCGTGATCACACATCACAGCAAAAAAAGGAGGATGCCAAATGTATTGCCCGAAATGCGGAAAAGAGATCCCGGAGGACTCCGAATTCTGCGTACACTGCGGCGCGCGCCTGGATGAAAACAACCTGGCGCAGACGGCGGAGCCCGTGAGACCGGAGCCGTTTGTCGAACCGCAGCCCATCACCCGCCAGACGTCCGTCCCGGCGCCGGAAGCAGCCATCCCGGCGTTTGCGCAGACGCCCCTTGAGGCAGGCCCGTCCGCACCCGTGGAGGCACGGAAAAAGAGGTCCAGGAAACCGCTGTTTCTGACGCTCGGCGCGGTCGCTCTGGTCGCGATCCTGGCCGTCGGCGCCTGGCTCCTGTTCTTCCGGAAAAATCAGAAGGACGCCCCCGCAAAGCTGCAGGAAAACGCCATGACCCGCTCGCTGGACTCGCTCGCCTCCTACGTGGAGTCCCTGCCGAACCTCCAACAGATCGTGGAGAACACCAAATGGCTGACTCAGAGCGACACGCTGCATCTGAATCTCCATGTGGTTGGGGACGACAACAACGTGGAGTTGACGCTGGACTATGACCGTACCGGCAAGCTGCTCCTGCGTGCGAACGTCAAGACTGAGGGCGTCAACTTCCCGCTCAACGTCTATATGGACAAGACGGAGATGCAGTTCCGCAGCACGCCGCTATTCGGCGAGGACAAGGTCCTGAGCCTGCCGATGCAGGGCTTCGGCAAGGCTTGGAACGAATCCGTGTTTCCCGACCTGATCGGCGGGCAGGCTGGCGGTGGAAAGCTCTATCTGCCGGACGACTTTTCGCTCACCTTCCCCTCCGAAGAAGAGCTTGAGAAGCTGATGGAACGCGCCTACGGAGAAGACGGACGGCTGTTGATCGAATCCTATCAATTCCGGGAGGTCACAGAAGGCGCGCTCACCGACATGGGCAAAACCTGCGAACGGACCTTGGACAAAGCGCTGCTTGACAAGCTGGCCGAAGAGGCTGAAGAGGAGCTCAATAGCTTCACGGACCTCGAAGGACCTGAAGATCTGCGGAATGTGGATCTGGAGCGGGTTCTGGTATCTCTCTACCTGCAGTTGCTCAGCGAAGACAACATGAACCTCGTGCAGCGCTACTGTGTGAACGACGACGACGTCCTGACCGGCTGCTACATGGAGATGGGCGGTCTGAGCGGGGAGATCCGCCTGGACGGCGCCGAGAACCCCTGGCAGCACGTCACCTACAGCATGACCGGGAATAATTACTTCCTGCTCAGCCCCTACGGCACGGTGAACACCTTCCCCGTGGAGGATTATGGTTCCGACAGCTCCGACGGGGATGTGTATGATTTCTACGTCTTTTGCATCGGCGGCGAGGGCATTGAGGCGGGCGTCGATCTGGACAGCCTCGACCTGAGCGTTCTGGAGGAGCCTGGCGGGTATGTCGTCGACGCCGAAGGCAACCTGAAGAAGATCGGCATAGACGACCCGGCATGGGAAGACTTCAATGATACGTTTGACATGTACGTCATCGGAGAAGACGGCAAGCTGAAGAAATTCGACGCAGATGCCGCATTTGGCGAGGATTACACTTCCTGGGACCCCGATGCGTACGACGACTACGACGAATTCGACCCGGACGCTGAGACGCAGATCAGCCTGGAGCTGACCTCGGAGATCCAGGACGACAGCCTGATCCTCACAGTCAACGGCGGCGAGGCCTATGATGACTTCACCGGCAAGCTGATCTACCGAGATTCCGACGGCAGGATCACAGCGGAAGACAATGACGGCAAGGCCCTTCCCGGCAGCGTCAGACTGACTCCGGAGGACGGCGGCTTCAGCCTCTCCGGAACCTTCGGCGACTCCGGCAGCGTTACCTTTATCGTGAGCAGCAAGGTCGGGGAGATCGCCCCGCTGTCGGCTTCGCCCGTGAAGCTGTTCTCGATGAGCAGGGAAGAGCTCGAGGAAACCTTCTCCGGCATCTTGTCCAGGATTTTCTGATGACGCGCCGGGGCTGAGCCCTGACCTGCGTCCTGCCTGCGCACCGGCCCTCCGGCAATTGCCGGAGGGCCGGTTTCTCGCCGGATGCGGCCGTTTTTTCCGGTCGGGCGAAAAAATCCCGCTGCGTTCTTGCAATTCCCCCGCGGGAATGCTATACTGAAATATCATAATGGGTTCGTTTCGGGAGAAACGGCGGGAACCCGACAGGCGCGCCCCGCATAGACTGCATTGCGGGACGTTCCGACAGATCCCGCGCGTTTTTTCGGAATTTGATCGGATAAAGGAGTTACCATGCGGAAGGTATTGAAATTCGGCGGCAGCTCAATGGCGAGCGCCGCGCAGTATGCCAAGGTGAAAGCCATCGTGGAGTCCGACGACTCCCGTTCCGTGGTGGTCGTTTCCGCGGCGGGGAAGCAGTCGCCGGAGGATCACAAGGTGACGGATCTGCTCTACCTCTGCTATGCGCACATGAAATACGGCGTTTCGGTGGACTCCGTGTTCAACATGATCTCCGCCCGCTATCTGCAGATCCGCGACGGGCTCGGCCTGCACACGGATCTCGAGTCGGAGCTTGCCAGGATCCGCGCCGATATGGACGAAGGGATCAGCGAGGACGAACTCGCCTCCCGCGGCGAGTATCTCTCCGCGCGGCTGATGGCGGACTATCTGGGCTTCGACTTCGTCGACGCCACCGAGTGGCTGCAGTTCAAGCTGGACGGCAGCGTGGATAAGGAGGTATCCTACGCCGCACTGCGCTCCCTGGCCGAGGGCCGGAAGATCGTCACCCCCGGCTTCTACGGCCGCGGCGCGGACGGCAGCATCCGGACCTTCTCCCGCGGCGGCTCGGACATCACCGGCGCCTTTGCGGCGGCCGCCCTGGACGCGGAGGTCTATGAAAACTGGACTGACGTTTCCGGCATTCTGATGGCCGACCCGCGGATCGTCGAAAACCCGGAGCCGATCCCGCGCGTGACCTATGCCGAGCTGCGCGAGCTCAGCTATCTCGGCGCGAAGGTCCTCCACGAGGACACGATCTTCCCGGTGGCCGAGAAAAACATCCCGCTCAATATCCGCAATACGAACGACCCGGCCCAGCCGGGCACGATCATCCGCGACCGCTTCGACGAGGACGAGACCGAGGAAGGCCATCGCTTCATCACGGGCATCGCGGGCAAGCCGGATTTCTCGGTGCTCAGCCTCTCCAAAAAGGGCCTCTCCTCCGAGATCGGCAAGATGCGGAAGGTCTTCGAGATCTTCGAGGCCCACGGCATCGCCGTCGAGTACACGCCGAACGGCATCGACACGGTCTCTCTCGTCGTCGCCACCCAGCAGCTCAAAAAGAAGGAGAGCAGCCTTGCCGCCGCCCTGCAGGAGGCGCTCGACCCAGACCGCCTCGAGTTCACCGACGGCATCGCCATCGTCGCCGCGGTCGGCCGCAAGATGGCCAATCGGCCCGGCATCACCGGACAGATCTTCTCCGCCCTCGGCTCTGAGGGCATCAACATCCGCCTGATCTCCCAGGGCCCGCGGGAGGTCAACATCATCTTCGGCGTGGATAACCGCGACTTCAAGGCCGCGGTGCGGGTCCTCTACAACAGCTTTGTCAAGTAAGGAGGGGCAGCCATGAAACAGTACAAGGTCGGCATTCTCGGCGCCACCGGCGCGGTGGGCCGCGAAATGATGAAAGTTTTGCTCGAACGGGATTTCCCGATCAGCGAGCTCCATCTCTACGCCAGCGAGCGCAGCGCGGGAAAGGTCGTGGCCTGGAACAGCGGCCCGATCCAGATCGAGCTGGCCGAGGAAGGCGCCTTCGAGGGCCTGGATATCGTGCTCGGCGCGGCCTCCAGTGAGGTCGCAAAGCAGTTCGCACCGGATATCGTCAAGGCCGGGGCGGTTTTCGTGGATAATTCCTCCGCCTTCCGTCTGCATGACGACGTCCCCCTGGTCGTTCCGGAGATCAACCCCGAGGACGTCAAGGGACACAAGGGCATTATTGCCAACCCGAACTGCTCCACGATCATTGCGCTCACAGCGATCAACGCCCTGCGCCAGATCTCGCCCATCGAGACCATGATCGCCTCCACCTATCAGGCGGTCTCCGGCGCGGGCGCGGGCGGCCCGATCGAGCTCAACGCCGAGGTTGCGGCTCTCTACAAGGGAGAACCCGTCGAGCCGAAGGTCTTCCCCTATCAGATCGCCTTCAACCTGATCCCCCAGATCGGCGGCGAGCAGGAGGCGGGCTACACCTCCGAGGAGATGAAGCTCCAGTACGAGGGCCGGAAGATCCTGCACCTGCCCAACATGAAGGTCAGCTGCACCTGCGTCCGCGTGCCGGTCTCCCGCAGCCATTCCATCTCCTTGCAGATGCGCTTCCAGCGGAAGATCAGCGCACGTGAGGCCCGTCTGGCCCTGCAGTATGCTCCCGGCGTCAAGCTGGTGGACGATCTGGCAAAGAAACTCTACCCGATGCCGCTGGATACCTCCGACCAGGATCTGGTCTTCGTCGGCCGCATCCGCGAGGATCTGACCGACGAGCGTGGCCTCTGCCTCTGGTGCTGCGGAGACCAGATCCGCAAGGGCGCCGCGACGAACGCGATCCAGATCGCCGAGCTGCTGATCAGCCGCGAGGCGTGAGCAAAGGCGGGCAATCCCCCGGGGCAGCTGCATTCGCAGGCGCCCCGGGGGAAAAAACAATGAATACAGAAAACTTTAAAATGAATCACAAATAGATATGACATGGGGCAATTCAGAGAATTGCCCCATACATCAATGATTCGTTCTTCTGTATTCGTTTTTCAGTATAAGACTGGCGTGCTGCTTTTTGCAGCACGCCAGTCTTATACGATAATCAGCCCTGCTTCGGCTTGCGGTTGTGGTAATATCTGCGCCGGTTGGCGTTCTTGCTGTGGCTCTCCGCGGCGGTACGCTCTGCGGCGTCGCGCTTCGGCCGCTGGTCGCGGTTCGGCTTCGGCTCGCGGTTCGGTTTCTGGTCGCGGCCGGGCTTCTGGTCCCGGTTCAGCTTCTGGTCGCCAACGATCGGCTTTGCGGCCGGCAGGACCGGCTTTTGCGCCTGCTGCGCGCTCTTCGCGCCATCGGGATTCCTGCCCTTTCCGCCGCGGTGGTCGGAGTGGCGCCTGCGGTTCTGGCCGCCGCGCCTGGACGGCTTCTGGCCCTCCTGGGTCTCCGCCGGACGGGCCTCGGCCGTCTCCTGCTTCGCGGGCGTCCGCGGCGTGCGGCCGCGGTCAGCGTGGCGTTTGCCAGACGCCTCGCTCGAATGTGCAGGCTGGCGCTCGTCTGCCGGCTGCGCCGGGAGCTCGGCTTCCGGCTCTGGAATTGCCTCGAGCTCGGCTTCCTCCGCCTCAAGCACCAGACGCTGCTCCACGCGGGAGATCCGCGCCATCGGGTCCTTGCTGCCGGAGATCGGCGCCAGGTCGTCCGGGATCTGCGGGTCGTTCTTCCGCGCCTTCCCGTTCCGCAGCACGAGGATCTCGCTGTTTTTGAAGCTGTGGATCTCGTCGGGGTCCTTCTCCATGCGGACGCTCACGGACTGATGCATCAGATCCACGGCGGTCACGGTCCCGCGCCCCTCCGGAGTGTCGACAAAGGATTCCGGCTTGGGGCTGGATTTGATCAGATCCTCGTAGGCCTCCTGCTCATATTTCAGGCAGCACATCAGCCGTCCGCATGTGCCGGAGATCTTCGTGGGGTTCAGGCTCAGATTCTGCGTCTTCGCCATCTTGATCGACACCGGCTCAAAGTCGCCCAGGAAGCTCGAGCAGCAGAAGGGTCTGCCGCAGATGCCGAGGCCGCCGAACATCCGCGCCTTGTCGCGGACGCCGATCTGCCGCAGCTCGATGCGGGTGTGATAGGCGGAGGCCAGGATCTTGACCAGCTCGCGGAAGTCCACGCGCTCGTCTGCGGTGAAGAAGAAGAGCAGCTTGCTGCCGTCAAAGGCGCACTCAGCCGAAGCCAGCTGCATATCCAGGCCGAGCTCGGCGACCTTCTTCTGGCAGAAGGCGAAGGCGGCCTTTTCCTTGCGGACGTTCTCCTCGTAGGTGCGCTCGTCGGCCGGCGTCGCGATCCGGATCACGCGGCGCAGGGGCTGGATGATCTCGCGGGAGAGAATGCGGTGGTTGCCGATGACGCAGGTTCCGTATTCCACGCCGCGCGCGGTGTCGATAATGACGTGATCGCCGGTCTTCAGCTTCAGCTCGCCGGGATCGAAAAAGTAGAGCTTGCTTCCGGTGCGGAACTGTACGTCGCACACGAGCGTGCGCGCCGGCTCCGCCTGCGCGTCGGCCTCGTCCGCAGACGCCGGGATCCCGGCTTCCGCAGGCGCGGAAATCTCCCGCGCCGTCTCTTCGGCCGCCTCAGCCGTCTCTTCGGCCGCCTCAGCCGCCTCGGGCGTATGCTCCGGCGCCTCGACCGGGTTCAGCTCCGGATTCCATTGGGTTTCGTGTTCCATAATATCTCCAATCCTGTGTTTCCGTATTTTCGTCAGGAATTCAGTTCCGCCTGCAGGGCCCCGCAGATGGCGCCGACGCCGACGTTGCCCAGGGCGAGCGTCCGCGCGTTCTGCACCCTGCGGACAGCCGCCAGCAGCTCCCGCAGGGTGCGGCTGCGGCCCAGCGCGGAAGCCTCGGCGGAGCCGTCCGGCAGACCGGCACGGACGCGGATCGCATCGGAGAGCAGCTCGATCCACTCGTCCAGGATCGGGACCAGCTGGTCGCGCTTGAGCCGCTCCATGCCGACCAGCAGGGCGGTCATGCGCAGGCGGTCGCGTGCGGCAAAGGCTTCAGAGAAGGCTTTCGCCTGTGCGGAGAGGCTCTGCTCGGCGCGCAGCAGCGCGGCGGCCTGGCCGTAATAGCCTGCCGCGCGCTCCCAGGCGTCGTGCAGCTCCTCGCGGCGCTTGCCGGGGAAGGCGGCTGCCAGAGCGGGCAGGCATTCCGCCTCCTCAAGCGGCGACATCCGCAGGCAGACGCAGCGCGAGCGGATCGTCGGCAGCAGCTTTTCCGGGTTGTCGCTGAGCAGGAGGAAGGCGCCGTATTCCGGCGGCTCCTCCAGCACCTTGAGCAGGGCGTTCTGGGCGTTTGCGTTCATGTCGTTCGCGCGCGGGATCAGATAGACCTTGCGCCGCCCCTCGTTCGGGAGGACGTAGAGGTCGGACCGCGCCTGCCGCACGAGATCGACGCTGACGGTTTTCTTCTCCGGCTCGTCCACGGTGATGACGTCCGGGTGTACGTTGTCAAAGACCTTCCGGCACTGCAGGCAGACGCCGCAGGGGCGGCTGCTCCCCGCCGTGCACTGCATCGCAGCCGCGAGGATCCGCGCGAGCACGTGCTTTCCGCTGCCCGCCGGGCCGGAGATCAGGTAGCTGTGGGAGATGCGATCCGCCGCGAACGCCGCGGCCAGAGACGCCTTGAGCGCTTCGTTTCCGAGCAGCCGGTCCATGCTCCCACCTCCATCTGTTTCCTGAATAATCATCATACCACAAAAGTTGCAAATTGAAAAGAGTTTTTTTCCGACCCGTCGGAAAAGAGCGCGAAAAAGTGAACGGAAGCGCGATTTCCCCATTGCCTTTTTTCAACGGATGATGTAAAATATAAGCAAAAGAAAGGGGAGGTGCGCCATGGAAAAGCATTATATTGCCGTCGTCGGCGGCGTGAACGTGGATATCTGCGGCCGATCCTTTGAGACGCTGATCCCGCGGGATTCCAACCCCGGTTCGGTCCGGATATCCATGGGCGGCGTGGGACGGAACATCGCCCACAATCTCAGCCTGCTCGGCGAGAAGGTCTACCTGCTCACCGCGCTTGCGGACGACTACTACGGCGCGCGGCTCCGCGAGGACTGCGCGGCCAACGGCATCGACCTGCGCTATGCCTGCAGCGTGCCGGACGGCAGAACGTCCACCTACGTCTACCTGACCGGGCCGGACGGCGACATGGCGCTCGCGGTCTGCGACGGCGAGATCGCCAAGTACGTCACGGTCGGCTACCTTGAGGACCGTCTGGACGTCCTCAACGGCGCGGCAGCCGTCGTGATGGACACGAACATTCCCGAGGACTCGATCGTCTGGCTGGCGGAGCACTGCACCGCGCCGATCTTCGCCGATCCCGTCTCCGTCACCAAGGCCAGAAAGCTGCGCCCGGTCCTGGACAAGCTCTTTGCGATCAAGCCCAACCGCATCGAGGCCGAGGCTCTGATCGGGGAGAAGGTCACCGACGAGGCCGGCGCCGCGCGCGCGGCGGAGGCGATGCTGACGGCCGGCGTCCGTCAGGTCTACCTGTCTCTCGGCGCACTGGGCCTGTACTGCGCGTCGGCGGACGAGCGCCTGCTCGTTCCCTGCCCGCGCGTGGAGCCGGTCAACGACACCGGCGGGGGAGACGCCCTGACCGCCGGCCTGGTCCGCGCCGCGACCGCCGGGCTCAACGTGAAGGACAGCGCGAGCCTCGCCCTTGCCTGCGCCGCAATCGCCATCGAGGGCGTCGACACGATCAACCCGCGGCTGAATCTGGCCTCCGCACTGCAGCGCGCCGGTCTGTGAGACGCCCACCCCGTCAATCAAATCTGGAGGAAATCACATGAATCTCAACTGCTATCTGGACGTCAATCCGGAGGTCGCCGCGGCCGTCGCCGCCGGCAAGCCGGTCGTCGCCCTGGAATCCACGATCATTTCCCACGGCATGCCCTATCCGCAGAACGTCGAGACCGCGCTGAACGTCGAGCAGATCATCCGCGACAACGGCGCCGTGCCCGCGACCATCGCCATCCTCGGCGGCAGGCTCAAGGCCGGCCTGACCCATGACGAGATCGAGTACCTCGGCAAGGCCGGGCAGAACGTTGCCAAGGCCAGCCGCCGCGACCTGCCCGTGCTGGTCGCCAAGGGTATGGACGGCGCCACGACTGTCACCACCACGATGATGATCGCCCACATGGCCGGCATCTCGATCTTTGCCACCGGCGGCATCGGCGGCGTCCACCGCGGCGCGGAGAAGACCATGGACGTCTCCGCCGACCTCGAGGAGCTTGCCAATACGCCCGTCATGGTCGTCTGCGCCGGCGCCAAGGCCATTCTCGATCTCGGCCTGACGCTGGAATACCTCGAGACCCACGGCGTCCCCGTCATCGGTTTCGGCACCAAGGAGCTGCCCGCCTTCTACACCCGCAGAAGCGGCTTCGCGGTCGACTATGAGATCGACACGCCCGAGGAGCTCGCGAAGACCTTCAAGGTCCAGCGCGACCTGGGGCTCCGGGGCGGCATTCTGGTCACGAACCCGATCCCCGAGGAATACTCGATGGACCATGAGGTCATCAACAAGGCCATCGACGAGGCGGTTGCCGAGTCGGTCCGCCTGGGCATCCACGGTAAGGCCGTCACGCCCTATCTGCTGGCCAAGGTCAAGGAGCTGACCGGCGGCGACAGCCTGGACAGCAACATCCACCTGGTCTACAACAACGCAGCTCTGGCCGCGAAGACCGCCGCAGCCTACTGCAGGCTGTAACCGTTCACGGGAAGCAGACAGGAGAAAGATATGCTGATCGAAACGCCGCGGCTCTTCCTCCGCGAGGTACAGATGGAGGACGAAGCCTCGCTCTACCGATACTGCAATCCCGAGCCGGTGCGCCGCTACCTGCTGATGGACGACCTGAGCCCGGCGCAATGGCACGAATACTGCGTTCAGATGACGCAGAGCGGCCGGGACTATGCCCTCGTCCTTCGCGAGACCGGGGAGGCCATCGGCAAGCTGAATCTGCAGGACGACGACATCCGCTTCGACGTCAACTCCATCGGCATGGCCTACGAGATCGGTCAGCCCTTCATGCGCAGGGGCCTGATGACCGAGGCCATCCGCGGCTTTCTGCCCTATCTGTTCCAGACCCTGGGCTATGATTGCCTGACGGTCCGCGTCCTTGCGCCGAACGTTGCCTCCCGCAGGCTGATGGAAGCCCTCGGCTTCACGCAGGAGGCCTACCTCCGCCGCGCCGTCCATGCCTTCCGCACCACGGGCGAGATCTACGACGACGTGATCTTCTCCCTCCAGCGCGAGGACTGGGAAGCTGCCCGCGGCGCGGGCAGGCTGTAGCAGATCCCCCGCGCCAGACCGCCCTGCCAGCTGCGCGGGCAGCGGCGATCCGCAACGAAAAACGAAAAGACCCGCTGCCGATCCGGCAGCGGGTCTTCTGTCTGTTCCGGGGTTGCCTGGCGGTGGATCACGCCTTCGCGTGCCGCTCGAACCAGCCCGTGATCTCCTGGAGCCTGCGCAGGCGGTGCTTCGGCTTGCCGGAACGGGAGAGCTCGTGGTTTTCGCCGTGGAACAGGCACAGCCGCGCCTCCACGCCGCGGTCCACCAGGGCTGCGTACATCTGGATGCCCTGCTCGAGCGGGCAGCGGTAGTCCTCGTCGGAGTGGATGAACAGCGTCGGGGTCTTGACGTTCTTCGCGTACTTGAGCGGGGAGAGGTCCCACAGCTTTTCCACGTCGTCGTAGATGTTCCCGCCGCACTGGTCGGCGGCGAAGTAAAAGCCGATGTCCGACACGCCGTAGAAGCTGATCCAGTTGGAGATGGACCGCTGGGAAGCCGCGCAGCAGAAGCGGTCGGTGTGGCCGATGATCCAGTTGGTCATGAAGCCGCCGTAGCTGCCGCCGGTCTCGCACAGGCGCGTCCGGTCGATCTGCGGGTAAGCCGCCAGCACCGCGTCGGTGAAGTCCATCAGGTTGACATAATCTGTGTCTCCGTAGTGTCCGCGGATGTCGGCAAACTCGTTCGTTCCGCCGTCGCTGCCCTTGGGGTTGCAGAAGAAGACGAAGTAGCCCAGCGAGGCCCAGACCTGCATCTCGTGGTAGAAGACCGGGCCGTAAACGGTCTTGGGGCCGCCGTGGACGTCGAGAATGCCGGGGTAGGTCTTTTCCGGGTCGAAGTCCTTCGGCTTGAGTACCCAGCCTTCAATCTTGCAGCCGCGGCTCTCCACGGTCAGTCGCTCCGGCTGGGCAACATAGCGGTCCTCGAGGGCGGCGTCGTTGAAGTGGGAAACGCGCCGCAGCTCCCCGGTCACGGGGTAGAACTCGTAGAGCTCCTGGGGCCGCATCCCGAACAGGCCGATGAAGAGGAAGAGATCTCCGTCGCGGTCGAAGCAGTCCACGGCTCCCTCGCGTTCAAAGACGGGCTCGTCCGAGCCGTCCGTGCCGAGCCGGTAGAGGGCGGCGTTCCCGCCGCGGGTCGTCAGATGGTAGAGGCAGTCGTCCCCGGCCACGGCCTGGCGGCCGCCGCCCAGGCGGCAGTCGCTGCCGACGGAGTTGTACAGGCTGTATTCCTCGGCCCGGAGCAGGGTGAAGGCGCCGGTCTTCGGATCGACGCGGTAGACCTGCGCGTTCTCGTTGAGCCCGTGGCGGCTGCAGTCGGTCGTCATCATCAACAGAGTATCGCCGAAGACTTCCAGCTCGCCCGGCTGCAGATCCTTCTGCGCGCCCAGCACGCGACGCTCGCCGGTCTTCCAGTTGACGGCCCTGAGCTCGAAGCCCGCCAACGGCAGCTTCGCCTCCCAGCGGGAGACGGCATAGACGATCTCGTCGCCGAGGACGGCGAAGGAACCCAGATCCTCCGGCGGCGCCAGCAAATGCTTCACCGAGAAGGGCACCGAGGTCACCAGATACAGGCTGCCGCGCGTGCCGTTCGTCACGCCCCGGCCGTTGCCCCAGAAGGGCAGCTCGTCAAAGACCTCGTAGTCCTTGTCCTCGTCGCGCTCGGTGCGCACCTGCTTTTTCCCGTCCTCGTCCGCGCAGTAGAGATCCGGGTGCGTCTTGTCGACCTGTCCGGTCACGACGAAGTGCGTCAGATCCAGCACGCGGATCCCGCCGGCCGCGAAGGGGAGGGTCAGGAAGGGCATGGCCTCGCCGCCGTTGACGTCGAGCACGTAATAGGCGGTGAATTCCTCCCCGGCCTCGGCGCGCTTCTTCTCCTTCGCCGAGCGGACGGCGGGGAAGATCAGGCGTCTGTCGTCGAGCCAGGCAAAGCCGCCCTCTTTTCCGAGGTCGGTCATCTGGCGGAGGCTGTGGTCCTCATAGAGCCAGAGCCTGCGTTCGTAGCAGTTCTCCTCCCCGTTCGCGTTGGCGACGACGAAGGCGGCGCGCTTCCCGCCCGGCGCGAACCGAAGCGCGGAGAGGAAGCGGTATTGCAGCAGATCCGTTTGAGTAATCGGTTTCATCTCGCTCGCCTCCGATCCGCGGTCAGAATCCGAGGTATCCGATCAGAGTCTTCAGCGTGGCCTCCACGCCGTCCTTGTGGCTGCGCTCGTAGCCGTGGGAGGCGTAGACACCCGGGCCGATCAGACCGTGGCGGATGTCCCAGCCGGCGCGCAGGGTGGCCTCGACGTCCGAGCCGTAGTAGGGGTAGACGTCCACCTTGTAGTCGGCGCCGGTCTTCTTCGCGGCGGCGATCAGCTTGGTCACGACCTCGTAGCTGTACGGGCCGCCGCTGTCCTTGGCGCAGATCGAGACCTGGCGCTCGGTGCACTGCAGGCCGTCGCCCACGCAGCCCATGTCCACGGAGATGGACTCGGTCACGCCGGCGGGCACGGAGCCGGAGCCGCCGTGGCCGACCTCTTCGAAGATCGTAAAGTGCAGATAGACGCGGCGCTCGGGCACGATGCCGTTGTCCTTCAGATACTTGGCCAGACCCACCAGAATGCCGGCCGAGAGCTTGTCGTCGAGGAAGCGGCTCTTGATGTAGCCCTTTTCGGTGACGCGGGTGCGAGGATCGAGACAGATGATGTCGCCCACCTCGATGCCGAGCTTCCGCGTGTCGTCGGCGGAGGAGACGAGCTCGTCGAGCACGACCTCCAGATTGTCGTAGTCGGGGACGGTGGAGCGCAGGTTGTTGTTGACGTGGGTGGAGGCGTTGCAGAGCTGGATCGTGCCCTCGTAGACGCCGCTTTCCTTCGTGTGGATGCGGACGTTCTCGGTGTTTGCCATCACGGCGGGCAGACCGCCGAGCGAGGTCATGCGCAGCCGGCCGGAGCCCTTGACCTCAGCGACCATCGCGCCGAGGGTGTCGATGTGGGCCTGCAGCAGGATGCCGTCGTCCTTGTTTTTGCCGCCGAGATCGACGAGGATGCCGCCCTTGACGGTCTTCTCAGGCGCGCAGCCGATTTCGGTCAGTTCCTTCATCAGCACGTCCTGCGCCGCGAAGGGGAAGCCGGTGGGGCTTTCCGCGCCGAGCAGGCGGACGGTCTGGGAGACGGAGAATTCCGTGTATTGTTTCAGATCCATGGTTGGTTTCGACTCCTTTTTTCACAAGATGGTTATAGTATAGCATATTGCGCCTGGTTTGGCAATTGCAGAAACGCGGACGCCGCGCGGAAAAGGCGGCTGGACGGGAATAATCTGAAAAACCGGAGCGGGGGATTGCATTCTCGGAGAAATAAGGGTATAATGATATATGGGTAATTATACAACGCGAATGAAACAAGACAGACAACGGAGGAATCCGAGAATGGATGAAGCGACGAAGCGTGCGGTGGAGCAATTTCACCGCGGCGAACTGATCCGCGCCTGGGAGCTGCTCGGCTGTCACCGTGCGGTTCGGGACGGCCGGGACGGTTTCCTGTTCCGCGTCTGGGCGCCGCGCGCGCGGTCGGTCAGCGTGATCGGCGACTTTAATTTCTGGAACTGTGCAGATCTTCCGATGACGAAGATCTCTGACGGGATCTGGGAGGTCTTTTCCGCCTGGGCCAGACCCGGCAGCACCTATAAATACCACGTGGTCGGCGCAGACGGCAGGCAAGTGGACAAGACCGACCCCTACGGCTTCTATACCACCTACCGCCCCGACAACTGCTCCATCGTCTACGAGCTCGAGGGCTACCGCTGGCACGACGCGCTCTACTGCGTCAACCGCGACCGCCGTGACGTCCTGCGCAGCCCCGTGAATATCTATGAAATGCACCTCGGCTCCTGGCGGCACAAGGAAGACGGCGAGCCGATGGGCTATCTCGAGGTGGCGGACCGGCTGATCCCCTACCTCAAGCAGATGGGCTACACCCACGTCGAGTTCCTGCCCCTGACGGAGTACCCCTACGACCCTTCCTGGGGCTACCAGGTGACCGGCTACTTCTCCGCGACCTCGCGCTACGGCGAGCCGATGTTCCTGATGGAGCTGGTCGACCGTCTCCACCAGGCAGGCATCGGCGTGATCCTCGACTGGGTCCCGGCCCACTTCACGAAGGATTCAAGCGGCCTGATCGAGTTCGACGGCAGCTGCTGCTACGAGCTCTCCGACCCCTCGATGAACGAGCACCCGGACTGGGGCACGCGCATCTTTGACTACGGCCGGCCGGAGGTCCAGTCCTTCCTGATCTCCAGCGCGGTCTTCTGGCTGGAGAAGTTCCACTTCGACGGCATCCGCGTGGATGCGGTCGCCTCGATGCTCTACCTGGACTACAACCGCCCGAGCTACAAGCCGAACCGCTTCGGCGGCAGGGAAAACCTCGAGGCGATCGAATTCCTGCGCCGGCTCAACCGGGCGGCCTTCGAGATCCGGAAGCAGCCGATCATGGTCGCCGAGGAGTCCACAGCCTTCCCGCTGATCACCCGTCCGACGGACGTCGGCGGCCTCGGCTTCCTCTTCAAGTGGAATATGGGCTGGATGAACGACAACCTCAAATACATGTCGCTCGATCCGATCTACCGCAAATATAACCACGACAAGCTGACGTTCTCCCTGACATACGCCTTCTCCGAGAACTACATCCTCCCGCTGAGCCATGACGAGGTGGTCCACGGCAAGTGCTCGATGGTGCAGAAGATGCCCGGCTACTATGACGACAAATTCGCAAATCTGCGCGCCTTCTTCGGCTGGCAGATGGGGCATCCCGGAAAGAAGCTGAATTTCATGGGCAACGAGTTTGCCCAGTTCATCGAGTGGAACGAGAATCAGGGCCTCGACTGGCTCCTGCTCGGCTACGACCGCCACCGCCAGATGCAGGCCTTTGTCCGTGATCTGAACCATCTCTATCTGGACAACCCCGCCTTCTGGCAGGACGATCAGGACTGGGACGGCTTCCGCTGGATCTCCTGCGACGACCGCGACAACTCTATCGTCGCCTTCCGCCGCATCGACCGCAGGGGCCATGAGATCATCGGCGTCTGCAACTTCTGCCCGGTGAAGCGCGAGCACTACCGCCTCGGCCTGCCCAAGCCCGGCGCCTACGAGCTGCTTTTGAACTCCGACGATCCGAAGTACGGCGGCTGGAGCAATGAGCTGCCGGAGATCCGGGCCGAAAAGAGCCCCTGGGGCGACCTCAGCTGCTCGGCGGAATTCACCCTGCCCCCGCTGAGCGTGCTGTTCTACCGTCCGAAGGGCCGGACAAAGCAGGCCTGACCCCGCTGAGACCGCATAAGCAGCACATCGGAAAGGAGCGGATGCCCCATGAACACGGCCCGCGCCCGGAAGGGCGCTGCCTGCCGGCCCGCGCGCCGCATTCCATCTGTTGATCCCCGCGCCGACGGACGCGGAGAAAATATCTGCGAATATAGCATTTACAAATAAACGCCAAAGGAGAACCGAACACCATGAACTTCCCGAAGAAACGCTGCGTCGCCATGCTTCTCGCAGGCGGTCAGGGCAGCCGTCTGCTGGTCCTGACGGAGAACACCGCCAAGCCCGCCGTCCCCTTCGGCGGCAAGTACCGCATCATCGATTTCCCGCTGTCCAACTGCGTCAACTCCGGCATCGACACGGTCGGCATCCTGACCCAGTACCAGCCGCTCGAGCTCAACGAGTATATCGGCAACGGTCAGCCCTGGGGTCTGAACCGCTCCCACGGCGGCGTCTCCGTGCTTCCGCCCTACGCCCGCTCCAAGAAGTCCGAGTGGTACAAGGGCACGGCGAACGCGATCTATCAGAACATCCCCTTCATCGAGCGCTACGACCCGGAAAACGTGCTGATTCTCTCCGGCGACCACATCTACCGAATGGACTACGCGCGGATGCTCGCCTTCCATGAGTCCCGCGACGCGGACATCACGATCGCCGTCCGCAAGGTCCCGATGGAGGAGGCCTCCCGTTTCGGCATCATGAACACGAATCCGGACGATTCCATCTACGAGTTCGAGGAGAAGCCCAAGCACCCGAAGTCCAACAACGCCTCCATGGGCATCTACGTGTTCAAGTGGAGCGTGCTCAAGAAGTACCTGGTCGAAGACGAGAACAACCCGAACTCCGACAACGACTTCGGCAAGAACGTCATCCCGGCGATTCTGGCAGACGGCGGCCGGATGTTCGCCTATCACTTCGACGGCTACTGGAAGGACGTCGGAACGATCCACTCCCTCTGGGAGGCCAACATGGAGACTCTGGGTCTTCACCCGGCCTTCGATCTCAACGGCGGCGAGGGCAGGATCTACGCCAGAAACTACGCCCTGCCCGCGACCTATATCGACACGCACTCCAAGAACGTCAACTGCCTGATCGCCGAGGGCTGTGAGATCTACGGCGACATCCGCCACAGCGTGATCTCAACCGGCTGCCGGGTCGGCAGGGAAGTGAAGATCGAGGATTCCGTGATCATGCCGAACGTCGTGATCGAGGACGGCGCGATCATCCGCAACGCGATCATCGGCGAGGGCTGCCACATCTGCTCCGGCGCCGTCATCGGCGGCACCTTCCGCGAAGATGAGCAGCGGCAGATTTCCGTGCTGGGCAAGAACCACCGGATCGAGATCAATCAGGTCGTCAAACCCGGCGAAGTCCTTTAAGGCAGGAGGTAGAAACCATGAAAAACGTAATGGCGCTCGTATTTGCCAACATCTATGACAGCTCCCTCGGCCAGCTCACCAACAAGCGCACGCTGGCGTCTCTGCCCTTCGGCGGCCGCTACCGCCAGATTGACTTCGCGCTTTCGAACCTCTCCAACGCGGGCGTGCGGCACATCGGCATCGTCACGCAGTACAACTACCAGAGCCTGATGAACCACATCGGCGCCGGCGAGGAGTGGGACCTGGAGCTCGAAGAGGGAGGCCTGGAGTATATCACGCCCTATTCGATGGGCATCTCGACGACCTTCCGCGGCAAGCTGGAGGCGATTTACGCGGCAACCAAGAGCTTCCTTGCGATCGGCAAGGAGGAATATGTGATCCTGGCCGACGCGGCCGTGGTCTGCGCCATCAACCTCGACGAGGTGATCCAGGCGCACATCGACTCCGGCAGAGACGTGACCGTCGTCGTCAAGTCCGGCATCGCCAACGGACAGAAGCAGCTCGACCTCGCGGTCAGCCTCGATGAGGACGGCGAGATCTCCGACATGGCCGTCGACTACGCGGCGCCCTCCGAATTCCTGGCCTCCATGGGCATCTTCGTCATGCGCAAGGAGCTGCTGATGGAAGCCGCCGAGGCCTGCGTCGCTCACAACCGCTACCGCTTCGAGCGGGACTTCATCCTCCAGGATTGGGCGGACGGAAAGCTCTCCGTCGGCGCCTGGGAGTTCGGCGACGTCGCCTTCTTCAACGAGTCGACCGAGGAGTACTTCCGCAACAACCTCGCGATCATCGACAGGAACATCCGCCACAGCCTCTACCGCGACGATCTGACCATCTACACCCGCGTCCGCGACCAGGTTCCCACCTACTACGGCGAGGGCAGCGAGGTCGACGACTGCATCGTGGCCGACGGCTGCACCCTGCTCGGCAGAGTGGAAAACTCCGTTCTCTTCCGCGGCGTCCGGGTCTCCACCGGCGCGGTCGTGAAGAACTGCGTGGTCATGTCCCGCTCCGAGATCGGCATCGGCGCGCAGCTGGAATACTGCATCCTGGACAAGGAAGTCCGGATCTCCGCCGGCGTCAAGCTGATCGGCACGCCGGAGCACCCGGTCATCCTGAATCGAGGTGACGTCGTATGAGGATCGCGATGGCCGCTTCCGAGGCGGCGCCATATATCAAGACCGGCGGCCTCGGAGACGTCCTTCAGGCGCTTCCCCGCGCGCTCGCGGATCTTCCGGAGAACGACGTTGCGCTCTTTCTGCCCTACTACAAGAAGATCAAGGACAACCCGGCGATCCGGGCGGAGTTTCTGGCCTCCTTCACGGTCAACCTGACCTGGCGGCAGCAGTACGTCGGCCTGTTCCGCTGCGAGACCGGGCGGAAGAACCTCCAGGTCTACCTTATCGACAACGAGTACTACTTCCTCCGCGAGGGAACCTACGGCT
This sequence comes from Oscillospiraceae bacterium, assembly GCA_017425545.1. Taxonomy (GTDB): domain Bacteria; phylum Bacillota; class Clostridia; order Oscillospirales; family Oscillospiraceae; genus JAFRPC01. Next base: position 61,408 of record JAFPFL010000007.1, read on the forward strand.
TCTATGACGACGGCGAGCGCTTCGCCTACTTCTCCAAGGCCGTCCTGGCCTGCATGAACTGGCTCGATTTCCGTCCCGAGATCCTGCATTGCCACGACTGGCAGACGGCGCTGATCCCCGTCTATCTGGACGCGGAATTCCGCGGCTGCTTCCCGGACACCAGGACGGTGTTCACGATCCACAACGTCGAGTACCAGGGCAAGATCGCGCCGGAGTTCTTCAACGACGTGCTCGGCCTCGATGATTACTGGCGCGGCGTGTGCAGCTTCGACGGCTGCGTGAACTTCATGAAGGCCGCCGTCACCCGGGCGAACGTCGTCACCACGGTGTCCGAGACCTATGCCAGCGAGCTCCGCTATCCCTATTATGCCCACGGCCTTTCCGGCATTCTGGCCTCCAGAGGGCAGAACCTGCGCGGGATCACGAACGGCATCGACGTCAGCGTCTACGACCCGGCCACGGACAAGGCGCTTGCGAAGAACTTCACCGAGCAGACCTTCGCCGACAAGCAGATCAACAAGCGCGCGCTGCAGAAGGAGCTCGGCCTCGGGCAGACGGACGCCCCGATCCTTGCCATGGTCACGAGACTGGTCGGGCACAAGGGCATCGACATCCTCTGCTTCATCATCCGCAGACTCCTGGAGCGGGACCTCCAGCTCGTCATCGTCGGCACCGGCGACGCGAAGTATGAGCACGCCCTCATGGCGGTCGCGGCCGACTATCCGGGCAAGTTCTCGATGAACCTCCGCTTCGACTCCGGCCTGGCCTCCCGCGTCTACGCGGGCTCGGACATCTACCTGATGCCCTCGAGATCGGAGCCCTGCGGCCTGAGCCAGCTCATCGCCATGCACTATGGCACGGTCCCCGTCGTCAACGCGACCGGCGGCCTCAAGGATACGGTCCCGCCCTTCAACCCCGAGACCGGCGAGGGCAGGGGCTACACCTTCCAGAGTTACAACGGCGACGACTTCCTCGGCGCCATCGACCGCGCCCTCGGCGATTACTTCAACAACCGCGCCGCCTGGGACGCGCTGGCCCGGAAGGACATGCGCGAGGACTTCAGCTGGCGCGTGCCCGCCGCGAAGTATATGGAGATGTACAGGGGCATGCTCGCCGAATGAAGCGGCATGCCCGCGCAGGAGATGTCGCCATGTTCTTCTTGACAACGAAGAAATTCGATGTATAATAAAAACTGGCATCTGCCACTTCATGTAAGAAAACAGAAAGGAACAATGAAATGAAAAAGTTCACCAAATTCGCAGCGCTTTTCCTGACCCTGGCTCTCGTATTCTCCTTTGCCGCCTGCTCCAACCAGGGCAAAACCGCCAAGGCTCCCGATGGCAAGGCTCCCGAAGCCAAGGTAACGATCGTCGGCGACTGGAAATGCTCCATTGACATGAGCAAGGTCATCGAGCAGAGCATGGAAGACAGCGGCAAGGACGTCGCCCAGTACTTCGACTTCAGCGGCCTGAAGATGGTCATGAACTTGACCTTCAAGGAGGACGGAACCGTTCGCATGTCCGCCGACGCCAAGAAGTTGATCGAGGATATTCGTCAGCCCATGAAGGATGGCCTTGTCAAGTACATTGAGAGCCTCGGCATGACCGAAGAAGATTTCGAATCTGCCAGCGGCATGAAGCTCAGCAGCATGATCGACGAGCTTGTGAACCAGATGGCCTCCAGCGACGACCTTGCCATGGAAAAGGAAGGCAAGTACAAGCTCGAGGGCGACAAGCTCTTCCTGATCGAGGACGGCGAGGAGTTCAAGGACGACGACTACTGCACCATCACCCTTTCCGCCGATGAGTTCCGCATCACCGAGATCCACGGCGAGCTCGAGGACGACGACACCTTCGAGACCATGAAGAATGTGCTGCCCCTGGTCTTCACCCGCTGAGTCCGTCCTGTAGCGAAAGCTGCCGATTTTCACGGAACCACGGAAATCACAGATCCTTCCGGAAACGGGAGGATCTGTTTTTTGCCCCGACGCCGGAAATCTGTAAAATTCCGTGAAAAAAGAATTGACTTTTGCCGCATGGCGTGGTATCATGTTTCAGCCGCATTGAAAAGGTTATAAGCACAGGACTGCCCTGTCACCTTCAGAGCGAGACTACAGAAAGGTAGAGATTGTGTTATGCAGGCGATTATCGTTACCGGCGGCAAGCAGTACAACGTCAGCGAAGGCGATGAGCTCTTCATCGAGAAGCTGAACGTCGAGGCTGAAGACACCGTAACTTTCGATCATGTGCTGGCTATCGTTGACGGCGAGAATTCCCGTTTCGGTACCCCCGTGGTGAACGGCGCTTCCGTGGAAGCCAAGGTCATCAAGAACGGCAAGGCCAAGAAGGTCGTTGTGTTCAAGTACCGCCCCAAGAAGGACAGCAAGTCCCTCCGCGGCCACAGACAGCCCTACACCAAGGTCAAGATTGAAAAGATCAACGCTTAATCATGATTAAGGTCGAGTTTTTCAGTCAAGAAGGCAGAAGGACGGGCTTTTCCGTCTCCGGCCACAGCGGCTACGCTGAGGCAGGCGCAGATGTGATCTGCGCGGCGGTGACAGCCATTGTCCGATATGCCGAAGCGACGCTCAACGACATCCTGGGCGTAGGTGCCAAAACCAGGGTTGATGCGGAGAAAGCTCTGATCACCCTGACCCTTCCCGCAAGCTGTGAGGACGAGGACACGGTCCAGGCGATTCTGGACGGCATGATGCTGACCCTTGTCTCCCTGCGGGATGAAAATCCTGATTATATCGAAGTTATGGAGGTGTAACAAATGCTGAACATCGGTTTACAGTTCTTCGCCCATAAAAAGGGCGGCGGCTCCACCAAGAACGGTCGTGATTCCGAGTCCAAGCGGCTTGGCGTGAAGCGCGGCGACGGACAGTTCGTCCTGGCCGGCAACATTCTGGTTCGCCAGAGAGGCACCCATATCCATCCGGGCAACAACGTCGGGATCGGAAGCGATGACACCCTCTTTGCGCTGATTGACGGTAAGGTCAAGTTCGAGCGTATGGGCAAGGATCGCAAGATGTGCTCCGTCTACGCGGAACAGTAATCAATAATCACAGGGCCGGAACATAGATTGTTCCGGCCTTTGGCGTATATCAGGCAATAGGCAATCGGCACTAGTCCGCCCTACGCAGGAGGTTGATACCATGTTTGTCGATCAAGTGAAAATATCCGTCAAGGCAGGCGCCGGCGGAAACGGCGCGGTGGCCTTCCACCGCGAAAAATATGTGGCGGCCGGCGGCCCGGACGGCGGCGACGGCGGTCACGGCGGCAGCGTCGTGCTCAAGGTGGACGACAATCTCTCCACCCTGATGGACTTCCGCTACAAGCGCAAATACGTCGCGCCGAACGGCGAGGACGGCCAGGGCAAGCGCTGCGCCGGCAAGCGCGGCGAGGACCTGATCATCAAGATCCCCCGCGGCACGGTCGTCCGTGACGCGGAGACCGGGGCGATCATCCAGGACATGTCCGAGGTCGAGGAATACGTGCTCTGCAAGGGCGGCCGCGGCGGCTGGGGCAACAAGCACTTTGCCACGCCCACGCGCCAGATCCCGCGCTTTGCCAAGGCCGGCCTGCCCGGCGAGGAGCACGAGGTCATCCTGGAGCTCAAGCTCCTGGCCGACGTCGGCCTGGTCGGCTTCCCGAACGTGGGCAAATCCACGCTCCTGTCCGTGACCTCGAACGCCCATCCGAAGATCGCGAACTACCACTTCACCACCCTCTACCCGAACCTCGGCGTCATCTACGTCGACGAGGGCGTCAGCTTCGTCATGGCGGACATCCCCGGCATCATCGAGGGCGCCGCGGAGGGCGCCGGCCTCGGCCACGACTTCCTGCGCCACATCGACCGCTGCCGCCTGATCGTCCACATCGTGGACGTCTCCGGGTCCGAGGACCGCGACCCGGTCGAGGACTTCCGGAAGATCAACCGGGAGCTGGCCGAGTATTCGCCGGAGCTGGCCGCCCGTCCGATGATCGTCGCGGCCAACAAGATCGACCTGATCCCCGAAGGCAGCGACAACCTCGAGCGCCTGCGCGCCTGCGTCGAGGCGCAGGGCATGGAGCTCTATGAGATCTCCGCCGCGACCACGCAGGGCACGAAGCAGCTCATGCGCACCGTCGCTGCCAAGCTCCGCGAGCTGCCGCCCGTCACGGTCTACGAGCCCGACTACGTCAAGCCGCTCGCGGAGGCCGGCGAGGCCGAGGATCTCCAGATCGAGCACTTCGGCAGCACCTGGGTCGTCTCCGGCAAGTGGCTGGCGCGCCTGATCAACGACATCAATTTCGAAGATTTCGAGTCGCGCAGCTACTTCGACCGCCAGCTCCGCAAATCCGGCCTCTTCGCCCGGCTCGAGGAGATGGGCATCGAGGACGGCGACACGGTCTCGATCTACGACTTCGAGTTCGACTACGAACGCTGAGGCATTCGGCAGCTTCGCTGTCACCGGCTCGCAAGCCGGTGACTGAAGCCGATCTGTGCAGAGCGGTCGTTCGTCTCCACCCGCAGGGGCGCACACCTGTGCGCCAGCCGAGGGAGTTGATCGTTGAGAATTGAGAATCGGGAGGTAATCGCTCCGCGCCGGTTTCCTGCGACAGCCTTCCCCTTGAGGGGAAGGGGAAGCGCCAAGGGCGGCGATTCTCCGCTTGCTCCGGTATTCGCAGCCATGCATCTGCCCCACAAGCGAACCGTGCATCCCCCGCACGTTTTTTGAAATCGACGCATACGACCAGGGACCGGTTCGGGCGATCTGCCCGAACCGGTCCCTTTTCGTATGCAATTATCGCAGCCGCTCCGCTGCTTCCCGCACAGCGTCGACGAGCTGCCCGACCTCCGCCTCGGTCGTAAACCGGCTCAGGCTGGCGCGCACCGAGCCGTCGATCAGCGCGGGGTCGATCCCCATCGCCTCCAGCACGTGGCTGCGGTGGCCCTTGGCGCAGGCAGAGCCCGCCGAAACGTAGACCTCCTGGTCCTGCAGGCAGTTGATCAGCCCCTGCGAGCGCACGCCGGGGATCGCGAAGCTGACGATGTGCGGCGCCTCGTGCGCGCCGACGATCTGAACGCCCGGAATCGCGGAGAGCCCTTCGATCAGCATGTTTTTCAGCCGCTCCTCCTCCGCCAGCTCTGCCCGGAGATCGGCCGAGGCCGCCGCGCAGGCCGCGCCGAAGCCCAGGATCGCCGGGACCGCCTCTGTGCCGGAGCGGTAGCCGCGTTCCTGCCCGCCGCCGTAGAGATAGGGCGGCAGGCTCAGGCCCTTGCGGATGTAGAGCGCGCCGGCGCCCTTCGGCCCGTGGACCTTGTGCGAGCTGATCGAGATCAGATCCGCCTCCAGCGCCGAGACCCGGAGCGGGAGCTTCAAAAACGCCTGCACCGCGTCGGTGTGGAACAGGGCGCTCGGCGCGAGCCGGTGCGTCAGCTTTGCCATCGCGCCGACCGGCATCACCGAGCCGACCTCATTGTTCGCGGCCATCACGGAGACCAGGACCGTGTCCTTCCGCAGGGCGGCGCGGAGGTCGTCCACGGTGATCCGTCCCTCCCGGTCCGGCCTCAGATAGGTGACCTCGAAGCCCTGGGCCTCCAGCTCGCGCATCGGGTTGAGCACCGCGTGGTGCTCGATCGCCGTTGTGACGATGTGCCTGCCGCGCTTCTGCATCCGCTTCGCAGTCGAGAAGATCGCCCAGTTGTCGGCCTCGGTGCCGCCCGCCGTAAAGAAGATCCGATCGGGATCCGCACCAAGCGGCTCCGCGACGCTGCGCCGCGCTTCGCTCACGCGCTTTTCGGCCTCGATGCCGAGCCTGTGCAGGGAGCTCGGGTTGCCCCAGACCTCCGTCATCGCCTCCACCACGGCCTGCACCGCCTCGGGGCAGGGCCGCGTGGTGGCGGAATTGTCAAAATATGCGCCCATAATTCCTACTTTCCCACGCAGAAGCGCGAAAAGATGCCCTGCGTGATGTCCTCGCGGACGGTGCGCCCGGTGAGCTCGCCGAGGGCCTCCATCGCCGCCTCCAGCTCGATCAGCACCGCGTCCGGCGTGATGCCGGCCTTCATGGCGGCCAGCGCCGCGCGGATGGATTCGGCAGCCCGGCGCACCGCATCGCCCTGCCGGGTGTTGGTCAGGATCGAGCCGTCGCAGGGCAGGTCGTTGGCAAAGGTCTGCTCGATCCAGTCGCAGAGCGGGACCAGTCCGACGCCTCTTGCCGCCGAGACCGAGAAGATCGTCTCGAACGGAAGCTGCACGCGGAAGACCCGCTGCTCGAGGTCCGTCTTGTTCAGAACGGCGATCGATCGCGGCGCGGACCGGGCGGCCTCCATGGCCTTCCGATCCTCCTCGTCCAGGGGAACCGCCGCGTCACAGACGAAGATCGCCAGATCCGCCTGCTTTGCAGCCGCCTTCGAGCGTTCCACGCCGAGGGCCTCGATCCGGTCGCCGGTCTCGTGGATGCCCGCCGTATCGGTGATCCGGGCGAGCACGCGGCCGAACCGGGCCGTCTCCTCCACCGTGTCGCGCGTCGTGCCGGGGATCTCAGTGACGATGGCGCGGTCGAAGCCGACCAGGGCGTTGAGCAGGGAAGACTTGCCGGCGTTCGGCTTGCCGATCAGGGCGATCCGCACGCCCTGCTTCAGGATCCTGCCGCGGTCGCAGGTCGCGTGCAGGGCCTCGAGCGTCTCCGCGTCTTCCCGCAGGGCCGCTTCAAAATCGGCCAGCTGGAAGTCCGGAATGTCCTCGTCCGGGTAGTCTAAAACCGCGTGGTAGTGGCTGCACAGGCCGACCAGCCCGTCGTAGATCGGCCGCAGCCTGCGCTCCAGGCTTCCGCCGACCTGCGCCGCCGCATTTGCCGCCATGTCGGTCGTCTGCGCGTCGATCAGGTCGATCACGGCCTCCGCGCAGGTCAGATCCATTTTTCCGTTCAGGAAGGCCCGTTTTGTGAATTCTCCGGGTCCCGCCTGCCGCGCGCCGGCGCGGAACAGGGCTTCTAGCCCGGCGCTCAGAACGGCGGGCGAGCCGTGGCAGTGCAGCTCCACGGTGTCCTCTCCGGTATAGCTGTGCGGCGCCCGGCAGAAGACCGCCATTGCCTGATCGATGAGCCGGCCCTGGACGTCAAAGAGCCTGCCGAGCCAGAGCTTCCGCTCCGCCAGCTTGCCGAGCGGCTTTCCGGCGTACGGCTCGAAGACCTTGCCCACGACGTCCGCGCAGCCCTCGCCCGACAGGCGCAGGATGCCGATCGCGCAGGGCTGCCTGCCCGTCGAAATCGCCGCGATCACGTCTGACATCGAAGACACCCCCTCGTTTTTCCTCATTATATCCCGGGCAGCCGCACAAAACAAGCCTTTTTTCTTGCATTTTTTCCACCGCTCTGCTACAATAGGGGACGATAACGAGCCGAAACGGCAGAACAGCATAAAAGGAGAAAAAACCATGAAAATCGTGATTCTGGACGGCGAACGCGCCAACCCCGGCGATCTGAGCTGGGACGGCATCCGCGCCCTCGGCGACGAGCTGACGATCTACCCCCGGACCTCTCCCGAGGAGACCGTCGCGCGCATTGCGGACAACGACATCGTCATCGTAAACAAGACCCTGATCCCGCGCTCGGTGATCGAGGCCTGCCCGAGCATCAAGATGATCACCCTCTTCGCCACCGGCTACAACGTCATCGACGTCAAGGCCGCCCGCGAGCACGGCATCCCGGTCTGCAACATCCCGGGCTATTCCACCGACGCAGTCGCTCAGATGGCGACGGCCCTGCTGCTGGAAATCTGCTCCCAGGTCGGCCGCCACAACGAGGCGGTCCACCACGGCGCCTGGTGCGCCTCCGAGGACTTCAGCTTCACGGTCTCGAGCCTGACGGAGCTCCACGGCAAGACCGCCGGCCTGATCGGCTGCGGCGCGATCGGCCGGGCCTTTGGCAAGATCCTCAAGGCGATGGGTCTGAACGTGCTCTACTACGCCCGCCACCCGAAGTACGAGCTCGAGGATGAGCAGACCCGCTTCGTCAGCCTCGACGAGCTCTATGAGAAGTCCGACATCGTCAGCCTGCACATTCCGCTGACCGACGACACGAGAGAGATGATCGACAAGGCTGCCATCGAGAAGATGAAGGACGGCGTGATCCTGATCAACACGGCCCGCGGCGCGATCCTGAACGAGATCGACGTGGCAGAGGCACTGAAGTCCGGCAAGGTCCGCGCCCTCGGCGCAGACGTCGTCAGCGTGGAGCCGATCGAGCCGACGAACCCGCTGCTCGCTGCCCCGAACGCCTATTTCACCCCGCATATCGCCTGGGCGCCGCTCGAGACCCGCGACCGCCTGCTGAAGATCGTCGCCGAAAACATCCGCTGCTTCCTCGAAGGCCACCCGCAGAACGTGGTCAACTGATTTCATGCAATAGGCGTTAGAAAATAGGCAATCGGGGACAGGGGATACGAGCCGAAGCGGCGCACAGTGTGCGCCAGCAAAAACTCCCTCTGCGGGAGAGCCGGCCAAAAGCTCCCCTGCGGGGCTGACTCTCCGGGGAACAGTTCAGGATTTCATTCTCCGGTTGCGCGGGCTATGCCCGCGGAACTGGAAACCTCATCTTCCACAGAAAAAATCCGCACCCGGAACCTTCCGGGTGCGGATTCAGTTGTTTTTTGCGCTCAGACCGCTTTCGCCGTATGTACCTCGGGATACCTTGCCCGCAGCGTCTCCGCCGCGGAAGCGGCTTTTTCTTCGCCGTCAAACAGCCCGAAGACCACCGAGCCGGTGCCGGTCAGTCTGGCGCCGAGGGCGCCGTTTTCCAGCAGCGTTGTGCGGATCTCCTGTACCACCGGGTACGTCTGGGCGACGATGGGCTCAAAGGCGTTTTGCAGCAGCCGCCCGATGGCCGGCAGATCACCGGCTTCCAGGGCGGCGACCATGGCCGCGTTGTCCGGCCGTTCGGTGACACCTTCTGCGTCGATCCTCCGGAACAGCGCCGGAGTAGAGACTGAGAACTCCGGCTTGACCAGCACAAAGCAGGCGTTCTCCGGCAGCGCGGGCAGCCGGGTCAGGATTTCCCCCCGGCCCTGCGCCAGCGCAGCGCCTCCGAAGAGGCAGTAGGGCACGTCACTGCCGACCGTCAGGCCGATCGCCCGGAGCTGCGTTTCCGTGAAGCGTCCGTAGTGCCGGTTCAGCGCCCGCAGCACAGCCGCCGCGTCGGAGGACCCGCCGGCCATCCCCGCCTGGGCGGGAATGGCCTTGCAGATCTCGATGCGCAGTCCGCCGGGATCAAGCGCCGCCGCGTCGAAGTAGGCGCGCGCCGCCTTCCAGCAGAGATTGCCCTGTCCGTCGGGGATCCCGGGCCGGTCGCAGACGACCGTCCACGGCTGCCCCGTGCCGAGCATCAGACGGACCTCGTCAGAAAGGGAGACCGAGCACATGACCATATCGAGGTCATGGTAGCCGTCCGGCCTTCTGCCGAGAATGTCCAGCGTCAGATTGAGCTTGCCGCAAGCGGTTTCCCGCAGGGGGATCACTTGATCTTCCGGCCTTCCAGATAGTAGCGCTTCTCGCGGGCGTGGCCCATGGAGAAGGTCTTGCGGGGCAGGATGCCGTCGGCGATGACGCCGCGGAAGAGCTGGCTCTTTTCCATGGCGGGCAGCAGGAAGCCGATGGACTTGGGCTGCTTGGCGAGTTTGATCAGCGCGTCGTCGTCATGGATGTAGTCGATCTCGCCCTTGTGCTCCTTGAGGTACTTGTCCAGGAATGTCTGCAGAGCGCCGACCGCGAGCTGGCTCTTGGCCTTGTCCAGATACACGGTGCCGGACTTCTCACCGATGAACCACTTCACAGGGAAGCCGCCCTCGGCGCACCAGGTCTGCTCGAGCTCCTTGAGCAGAGCCTCGGGATCGGTGTTGGCAATGATGCGGTGGATGGGCTCGAACACCTGGGCCTCGTCGTGGATGTTCTCCAGCTCGACCAGCGCGAAGCGGGCCGGATGGTTGGACAGATCCTCGCCGGGATGCTGGGCCTTGAGCTCTTCGTAGCAGCTCTTGGCGGTCGCCAGGCTGTGGTTGCCGTCGCCGACGGCGAAGACCATGGGCACGCCCTTGAGGCCTTCGTACTTCTTGCCGACGTTGGCGGTGTAATCAGCCAGACGGGCGTTGAAGTCCTCGACGTCCTTGCCCTCGACGAGCCAGCCGGTGATGTGGCCGCCGCCTTCCATGAGGTCAAAGTCGTAGAGCTTCTTCAGGCTGTCCTTCTTGGCGGCCAGCGGCTCGATCAGGACCTTTTCGTGGTCGTCAGCGAGCATCAGGATGTGGGGGAATTCGATCGGGGCGTCGCGGCGGACTCTCTGGCGCGGCGGGATGCGCTCGACTACGGTCTTTTCCGTCGCACGGATCGCGGAGGTGGAGCCGACGGAGTAGTCATAGGCGTCGAGATCGACCATGCCCATCAGGCCGGTGCGGATGGAGCCGTTGTCTAAGGTGCGCTCGACCAGAACGAAGCTCTGGGGATAGACCGTGAAGACGTCGTTTGCCAGGTACTCGGCCATCGTCTTGTTGATGAGCTTGGTGTGCTCCGCCTCGGAGGGGGTGCCAAGCTCGGCCTCGGGGAGGATCAGGTTGATCGTGGAGGGGCTGCCCTCCGCGTTCTTGCGGACGCGGTTCCAGTATTCCTGGTCGGAGGTGAACTGGTCGCAGGCGATGACGGCCCATTTCTCCATCGGGGCGTTCTTGGGCAAAAGAATGTCAGCGGGTAAAAAAGCGTTCATAACAATACCTCACTTGTCAGTGCATATTTTGGCAGAACAATTATAACAGGAAGCCCGGGAAAATGCAACCGGGATTTCAAAGAATCGAATAGAATTCTGTAAATTTTGCATGAAGTATATTTTCTTTATTGGCGGGCAAACTGTAGGGCCAAATCAATTTGACAAGGAGGCTGTCATTATGGATACAGCTGCATTGCTGATCACAATCATCGGCGCGCTCAACTGGGGCCTGATCTCGCTGTTTCAGTTCGATCTCGTCGCGTGGATCGGCGGCGGACAGGGCGCTGTGCTCAGCCGCATCATCTACGGGCTCGTCGCTCTGGCGGGCATCTGGTGCATCTCCCTGCTTTTCCGGGACCGCAGACCCGCGCTCTCCGAGTGAGTGAGAGGCCGGAATTCTCCGCTGGCAGCCAAACTGCCGGCGGGGAATTCTTTTTTGCAAAAAAACCTGAAAAACAGGAAAGTTTTTATAGCAAATCCCGCCAAACTCTGATATAATACAATATACGATTCTTTACGATGCGGTCTTATACACATTTTTTGAGCGCGCGTCATGCGAAAACAGGCGGGAGGGCGGCTGATATGGATCGTAACTTAAAACGGCTGATGCGAAACGAGGCATATCTGTTCTGCGTCGTTCTTCTGATCTTTGCCGGCGTGGAGGCCGTCTACAGCAGCTATTGGATCGCGCTGGCGATGGCTGCTGTCGGGATCATACTTCTGCTGATTATGATCTTCACGACGCGGCAGCGCGGAAAGAGCATCGCCGCCTACGTGCAGACGAGCGTCGACCGGCTCAGCCAGTCGGTCGCCGTGAACGCGCCCTATCCGATGGCGACGGTCCAGCTCTCAAACGGCGAGATCCTCTGGCACAACCATCAGCTTCAGCGGGCCATCGGCACCGGCGAGTCCAAGGTCGGCCAGCGCCTCTCGGACGTGCTGCCGGAGGCGGAGCTCGAATGGGTCAAGGCCGGCCAGCTTGAGGCGCCGGACGATCAGGTCATCCGCGAGCGCCGCTTCCGCTGTCTGGGCTATGTGCCCAAGTCCGAGGCCGGCGAGCCGGAGGTCGCGCTTCTGCAGTGGATCGACTCCACCGAGCTGCTCGACACGCGCGACGAGTACTTCCGCTCCCGCCCGGTCGTCTCGATCATCCTGATCGACAACTACGACGATCTGACCAACAACCTCAACGACGTCAGCATCTCCAATCTGAATGCCGCGCTCAACAGCCGCATCAGCACCTGGGCGGAGAACATCGGCGGTCTGCTCAGAAAGCTCGAGCGCAACCGCTTCCTGTTCATCTTTGAATCGAAGGATCTGTTCCGCATCACGGAGGGCAAGTTTTCCCTGCTCGAATCTGTCCGGGAGATCACAAACCCGAACGGCATCGCCGCGACGCTCTCCTTCGGCGTCGGCAAGGACGGCGCCGGCTTCCAGGAAAACTACGACTTCGCCGCCCTCGCGCTGGAGATGGCGCTCTCCCGCGGCGGCGACCAGGCCGTCATCAAGGACAAGTACGATTTCTCCTTCTACGGCGGCCGCGCCGTCGAGACCGAGCGCCGCAGCAAGGTCAAGTCCCGCGTGATGGCCTCGTCGATGTCCGCCCTGATCGCCCAGTCCAGCCGCGTTTTCCTGATGGGACACAAGAACGCGGACGCGGACGCGATCGGCGCCGCCTGCGGCGTCGCGGCCCTGTGCCGGAGCCTGGGCAAGCGGGTCAATATCATCGTGGACCTCGAGAACACGACAGCGCCGAAGCTGATCTCCCTGATCCGCAGGGACGAACAGTACGCCGACGTCTTCCTCTCCGCGGAGGATGCGCTGATCGCGGCGGATCCGAACAGCCTGCTCGTCGTCGTGGATACGAACCGCCCCGAGCAGGTCGAGAGCAAGGCGCTTCTGGAGTCCATCCCGCGCGTTGCCGTCGTGGACCATCACCGCCGCGCGGCGGACTACATTGCCAATGCAGCCCTCAATCTGCATGAGCCCTTCGCCTCCTCCGCGAGCGAGCTTGTCACCGAGCTTCTGACCTATGCGGTGGACGCCAAGACGATCCTGCCCTGCGAGCTCTCCGCGCTCATGGCGGGCATCGTGCTCGATACCAAGAATTTCACGGTCCGCGTGAACAGCCGGACCTTTGAGGCCGCGGCCTTTCTGCGCATGCAGGGCGCGGACCCGGTCGAGATCAAAAAGCTGTTCAAGAATGACTTCGAGGACACGGTCCAGCGCTACCGGATCGTGGAGCAGGCCAGGGTCTACCACGGCAGCATCGCCATCTCCTGCCAGGACAGCGAGATCAACCGCGCCCTGGCCGGCCAGGCGGCGGACGAGCTGCTGAACATCGACGGGATCGACTCCTCCTTCGTCCTCTTCCGGCAGAAGGACCGCGTGTTCGTCTCGGCGCGTTCGGTCGGCTCGATCAACGTGCAGATGGTGCTTGAGCCGCTCGGCGGCGGCGGCAACGCCGCGACGGCCGGCGTCCAGCTCCGCGACGTCACGGTGGAACAGGCAAAGGGCCTCGTTGTCAACGCGATCGACCGCTACTTTATCAGCGAATAGAGAACCGTTCCGGCTCAATGAAAGGAGTGCTTTTCGATGAAAGTGATTTTACTGCAGGACGTGCGCGGCCAGGGGAAAAAGGGCCAGCTCGTGGAGGTTTCGGACGGCTTTGCCCGCAACTTCCTCTTCCCCCGCAAGATGGCGCTGGAGGCGACTGCGGACAACGTCAACACGATGAAAATGAACAACAAGGCCAAGCAGGAGAAGGAGCAGCGCCAGCGCGAGGAAGCGGCTGCGCTCGCTTCGAAGCTGCGTGATATGACCCTCGTGCTCTATGCCAAGGGCGGCGGCGCCGGCCGGCTGTTTGGCTCCGTCACGAGCCAGGAGGTCTCCGACGCGCTCAAGGAGCAGGGCTACGAGCTCGACAAGCGCAGGATCCTGATCGAGGAGCCGATCAAGACGGTCGGTCTGTATACGGTCAAATGCAAGCTCGGCTACGAGATCAACGCGCCGCTGAAGCTTGACGTGCGCGAGAAGTAAGACGCCATGGCGGAATTTGACGATGTGCTGAACCGCCAGCCGCCCCAGTCTCTGGAGGCGGAGCAGGCGGTGCTTGGCGCGATGCTGATCGACAGCCGCTGCGTGGCCGACGTGGTCGGCCTGCTCAAGCCGGAGGACTTCTTCCTCAAGCAGAACCAGGAGCTCTACGAGACCATCTATCTGATGTTCAACTTCGGCGAGGCGGTCGACCTCGTGACGGTGCTCGACAAGCTCAGGCAGAACGGCTATTACGACGAGCAGTCGACCCCGGCCTACATCCGCCAGCTGATGGAGATCACGCCGACCGCCGCGAACGTAAAATACTATGCCGAGATCGTCCGCGACAAGGCGATCCTGCGCAGCCTCTCGAAAACGGCGGACGAGATCAACGACGACGTCTACCGCGGCGAGGGCACGACGAACGACATTCTGACGAACGCCGAGCGGAAGATCTTCTCGATCAGCCGCGGCAACGCGGACGAGGCTCTCGAGCGGATCGGGACGGTCATGACCAAGATCTTCGCCCGTCTCAACGAGCTTGCCAAGTCCGACAGCGCCTATCCGGGCTACTCCTGCGGTCTGCGGGATCTCGACCGGAAGATCAACGGCCTCAACAACTCCGACCTGATCGTGATCGCAGCCCGCCCCGGCATGGGCAAGACGACGCTCGCCCTCAATATGGTCTCCAACGTGGCGAAGCAGACTGGCAAGACCGTCGCCTTCTTCAGCCTGGAGATGTCCCGCGAGCAGCTCGGCACCCGTCTGCTCGCTGCGGAGAGCTTTGTCGACTCCAACAAGCTGATCACCGGCAAGCTCGGGACCGACGACTGGGAAAAGATCGGCGTCGCCGCGGCCGCGCTGGCGCAGACCGACATCCGCGTGGACGACAACCCCGCCATCACCGTGGCGGAGATGAACTCCCTCTGCCGCCGCGTGGACAACCTCGGCCTGGTCGTTGTGGACTATCTGCAGCTCATGACCGGCGCCGGCGGCTCCACAAAGGGCGAAAACCGCGTCCAGATCGTCGGCGACATTTCCCGTTCGCTCAAGATCATGGCCAAAGAGCTCAACGTCCCGGTCATCTGCATGAGCCAGCTCTCCCGTGCCGCCGAGGGGCGCAACGACAAGCGCCCGATGCTCTCGGACCTGCGCGAATCCGGCGCCATCGAGCAGGACGCCGACCAGGTCATCCTCCTCTACCGCGACGACTACTACAACCCCAACAGCGAGGAGAAGAACATCTGCGAGTGCAACGTGGCGAAAAACCGTCACGGCGAACCGGGCGTCGTCAAGGTCGCCTGGCTGCCGCAGTTCTTCACCTTCTCCGATCTCGATTCGATCCATACCGAACGCTGAGCGTATGTTTTTGCGAGGAACGCATAGGATATGTCTATGATTGAGTCGGTCCTGCAGACGCTGCGCGAAAACGCCATGGTCGAGCCCGGCGACGACGTGACCGTCGCGCTCTCCGGCGGCGCGGACTCCGTGGCGCTGCTCGCGGCGCTGCGCGCGCTCGCCCCGCAGCTGGGCGTGACGCTGCGCGCGGCCCACTTCCACCACGGCATCCGCGGCGCGGAGGCGGACCGTGACGAGGCCTTCTGCCGCGCCCTGTGTGAGAGCTGGGGCGTTCCGTTCCGATCCGGCAGGGGAGACGCCGCCGCCTTTGCCGCCGAGCGCGGCCTGAGCCTGGAAACCGCCGCCCGGGAGCTGCGCTATGCCTTTCTCGAGCAGGCGGCGCCGGGCAAGCTTGCGACGGCGCACAATGCCGACGATAACGCCGAGACCCTCCTCCTGCACCTGATCCGCGGCGCCGGACCGCGCGGCTTCGGCGGCATTCCTCCGAAGCGCGGCAGGATCATCCGCCCGCTTCTGGACGTGACCCGCGCCGAGATCCTGCAGTATCTGTCGGAAAACCGGATCCCCCACGTCGAGGACGGCACCAACGCCGCCGACGGCTGCCTGCGCAACCGCGTCCGGCACCGCATTCTCCCGCTTCTGTGCGCGGAGAACCCGCGCTTTGTCGAGGCGGCGGGCCGCGCCATGCGCCTGTCGCGGGCGGAGGACGAATATCTCTCCGGGCTGGCCGCGAAAGCCGAGGCCGCCTGCCGCACGGACGCCGGCTATTCCGTCTCCGCGCTGCTGGCGCTGGATCCGGTCCTGCGCAGCCGCGTCCTGCTCGGCCTGCTCCGCTCGTTGCGTCTGGACAGTCCCACCGCGGCCGATGAGGCGGCGCTGGAGGCTCTGGTCCAGAGCCCGAATCCGTCGGCGTGCGCGACCGTTTCCGGCGGCGTCCGGGTCTGCCGCAGCTATGACGAGCTGCTTCCGAATCCGCCGCAGCCGGGGCGGAGCCTGCCGCCGTGCGCGCTGGTCGTGCCCGGCACGACGGTTTTGCCGGACGGAGCGGGAAAAATCATTGCCGCATTCACAAAATATTTTAAATTCAGTCAAAAAAACCTTACCACATTTGCGGTAAAGTATGATATGATAGCGAAGCGCAGCCTGGAGGCGCGGGGCAGACGCCCCGGCGACCGGCTGACGCTCTCCGGCGGCGCCAAGACCGTCAAGGCCCTGATGATCGACCGGAAAATCCCGCAATATCTGCGCGGGCGGCTGCCTCTGCTTCTGTGCGAGGGCAGGCTGATCGCGTGTTTCGGGCTGGGTCTGGACCCGGCCTTCCAGGCGGCGCCGGGAGAAGAAGCGCTGCTGGTTCAATTCGAGGCGCCGCAGGACGCCTGGAACAGAGAGGAAATCGCTGAATGAAGAAAGTTCAACCCAGACGCGGTGCGCTGATTCTGTACGTGGTATTGCTTGCCGCGCTGATCTTCGCGCTCGTAAAGCTGTTCAACGCCTCCGACGGCGTTGATCTCAAGTACTCGGACGTGGTCCGCCTGTTCAAAACCGAGCAGGTGGAGTCGTTCTCGATCGAGGACGACGAATTGACCATGAACCTGCGTCAGCCGTTCAAGAACGAGACGAAGCTCACCTACAAGCTGCCGGACTTCAACCTCTTCTATTCCGACCTCGGCGATACGATCGCCGAGCAGCTCGCAGACGAGGAGAATCCGCTCAAGGAGTATGACATCATACCCAAGTCGGAGGGCTCGTGGCTGCTCACGAGTCTGCTCCCGATGCTGATCGTCGGCGTCATCTTCATTGTGCTCATGATGTTCCTGATGAACCGCATGGGCGGCGGCGCCTCCGCGATGAAATTCAGCAAGGCCAACGCCCGGATCGGAAAACCGGACCGCAAGGTGACCTTTGCCGATGTGGCGGGCTGCGAGGAGGAGAAGGCCGAGCTGCAGGAGGTCGTGGAGTTCCTGCGCGATCCCTCCCGCTTCAACAGGCTCGGCGCCAAGGTCCCGAAGGGCGTTCTGCTCGTCGGCCCTCCGGGCACCGGCAAGACGATGCTCGCCAAGGCGGTCGCCAACGAGGCGAACGTGCAGTTCCTGTCGATCTCCGGCTCCGACTTCCTGGAGCTCTACGTCGGCGTCGGCGCCGGCCGTGTCCGCGACCTGTTTGACCAGGCCAAGAAGATGGCGCCAGCCATCGTGTTCATCGACGAGATCGACGCGATCGGCCGTCACAGAGGCTCCGGCCTCGGCGGCGGACACGACGAGCGCGAGCAGACCCTGAACCAGCTCCTGGTGGAGATGGACGGCTTCTCCGGCAATACCGGCGTCATCGTGATGGCGGCCACGAACCGCAAGGACATCCTCGACCCCGCCCTGCTGCGCCCGGGCCGTTTTGACCGCCAGATCTACATCGGCAAGCCGGACTGCAAGGGCCGCGAGGAGATCCTCAAAGTCCACGCGAAGAATAAGCCCCTGGCCGATACCGTCGACCTGCACATCGTCGCCCGCGCCACGGTCGGCATGACCGGCGCGGACCTGGAAAACCTGCTCAACGAAGCCGCTCTGCTCGCCGGCCGCGCCAAGCGCCCCTGCATCCTGATGGAGGACCTCGAGGAAGGCCTTCTGAAGGTCATGGCCGGTCCGCAGAAGAAGAGCCACAAGCAGTCCGAGCGCACCCGCCGCCTGACGGCCTACCATGAGGCCGGGCACGCGGTCTCCGCCTGGTATCTGCCGCATCATGCGCCCGTGCAGATGGTCACGATCATCCCGCGCGGACCCACAGGCGGCCTGACGATGTTCCTGCCCGAGGAGGATCAGGACGACGCCAGCCGCAGCGAAATGCTTGAGAGCATCGTCTCCTCGCTCGGCGGCCGCGTCGCCGAATCACTGAAGATGGAAGACATCTCCACCGGCGCCTCCGC
The DNA here is from genome assembly GCA_017425545.1 of Oscillospiraceae bacterium. Taxonomy (GTDB): domain Bacteria; phylum Bacillota; class Clostridia; order Oscillospirales; family Oscillospiraceae; genus JAFRPC01. The sequence continues at coordinate 79,462 of JAFPFL010000007.1, forward strand.
CGATATCCAGCAGGCCACGCAGATCGCCCACGAGATGGTGACCCGCTATGGCATGTCCGAGAAGCTCGGCACGGTCCGCTACGGCGATGACAGCGAGGTCTTCATCGGCATGAGCATGGGCCGGACCCGTCCTTATTCCGAGGAGACCGCCGGCATCATCGACGACGAGGTCCGTTCGATCATCGATGCGTCCTATGACCGCTGCAAGGCCATCCTGACCGAGCACGGCGACAAGCTCGAGGCGGTCGCCGCCTTCCTGCTCGCCCACAACACCATGACCCGCCGTCAGTTTGACGCCTGTATGAAGGGCGAGCCGATCCCCGAAGCCGAATCCGAGTCGATCTTCGACCGCTTCGCTGAGCTTGAAAAGCAGCAGGCCGAGACGGAAAAGCAGCCTGCCGAAGCGCAGAGCGCCGAGACGGAGACCGCCGAGGCGGCTCCGGAGGCGTCTGCCGCGGATCCGGAGGAAGATCCCAAGGCATAAAATAAGCCGCAAGGGCGGCTCTGCGGAAGCGATTCCGCGGAGCCGTTCTTTTTTTTGTATTTTTGGAGGAATCTGTAGAAAAACGGCAGGAAATATGGTATATTATCAGAAACTAATAGGTGGGATTCTGCCCCGGCGCGGGAGAACCCCCTGTAAAAATCAATTTCAGGAGGATAAACTATGAAAAAGCGCTTCACAAGAACCCTTGCGATGCTGCTTGTCCTTGTCATGGTTTTCTCCGTCCTTCCGCTGTCCGTTTTCGCGGCGGACGTGGAAGAGGGGAGCGCCGCCACGCTGATCACAACTGCGCCTGCAGACGGCAGCTACGGCGTCATTTTCAACCCCGGTACGGACGGCAAGACCGGCTACGTCATGGGCTTTGACATCAGCGACGGCAACTGCGCTTCCAAGCATGTCTCGCTGAGCTCCGACGGCAAGCGCATCGAAAATCTCCCCGACGGTACGGCAATCGTCAAGTTCATCAAGAACAGCGACGGCACCTACTACTTCACGCTGGGCGGCAAGTACCTTGCCATTCAGGACACCAGTGAAGGCAAGGAAAAGATGATCCTGCTCGAGACCCCGGAAACCGGCTCGAAGTGGACCATCAGCGCCGACCGCGGCGGCATGGCCAACGCGTACAACATCATGAACGCCGAGTACAAATGGAACGGCTCCAGCGACGTCTATCTGGAGCAGTACAACGGCCAAAAATACTGCGGCTACTCCTACAAGAGCAGCACGCCGCAGTACTTCCAGATGAAGTTCGCCACGACCGCCGCTGATGACGACGGCCGTGTCGGCGAGATTCAGGAAGCCGGTCCGGCGCCTGTTGACGGCGACACCGTTGTCATCTACAACCGCCATGCCAAGGGCGTCTTCGGCCAGCCCACCGGCCCGGACGCAGCCAAGCCCAATCTGACGGCTGCTGCCGCGGAGCTCACAACTGACGGCACCCTGCCCTACGCCAACATCGGCGACGGCGGCCTGATCTTCACGGTCCACGTCAGCGGAACGGAGTACACCTTCCAGACAGGCGGCAAGTACCTCGGCATGACCGAGAACAAGGAAGACGGCACAAACGACGAGAGCCTGATCCTGGTCGACGCCGAGAACGACTATACCAAGTGGACCATGTCCGAGATCTCCGGCGGCTGGCTCATCAAGAACAAGGCCGCCACCTGGAAGGGCTACCCGGTCTATATCGAATTCTTTGACGACCTGTTCGCGGGCTACTCCTACAAAGCCGTCTCGCCTGAGATCTTCGCGATGCGCTTCTACCACGTCGACGATCAGTACAACTGCGGCTACGTGGTCAACCCCAACGTCTACCTGAGCAAGACCCCCGATCCCGCGATCGGCTCCGACTGCCCGGTCGAGTTCACCGTGAACGACCTCAACGACATCACTGCCACCTCGATCCGCTACTGGTTCGACGGCAAGACCTACACCGCCAAGACCGCGACTGCCGAATACAACAACAAGGTCGGCACCTTCACGATCCCCGCGGCCCATCTGAACAACCACAAGACACTGACCATCGAGATCAAGGTCACGGACTCGATGAACCTCAAGCCCGCCCTGAAGGAAACCCTCGAAATCCGCGACGAGCCCCTGATTCTCGAGGTATCCCCGGCTCCGAACTCCGCCACCGGCGAGGTCCTGAGACCTGAGATCTCCGTTACCTTCTCCAATGTCGGCACCAACCCGACCTTTGAGCTGAAGCTTGACGACGAGATCGTGACCGGCGCGGTCTCCGGCAGCAAATACGTCTACACGCCTGCCGAGGACATGACCGTCGGCAAGCACAGCCTCGCCGTTACGATCACCCGCGCCGACGGCAAGAGCGTGATCCGCAACTGGACCTTCTTCATCGGCGAAGGCGGCGAGACCATCTACTTCGGCCAGATTCACTCCCACACTGCGGAGTACTCCGACGGCGCCGGACAGCTTGAGGACGCCTATCAGCACGCCCACGAGGCCAAGGACGTGGACTTCCTGATCGTAACCGACCACTCCAACTACTTCGACACCACGGCCACCGCGACGACCTCCAGCTACTATGACCTCTCCTCTCTGGCCAAGAACGCCGCCGGCACCACCACCAAGTGGGAAGAGGCGCGCGCCACGGCGAAGGCGTACAACGAGCAGTGGGACGACTTCATCTGCCTCTACGGCTATGAGATGACCTGGTCCGGCGGCCCCGGCCATACCAACACCTTCAACACCTACGGCACCGTCTCCCGCAACAACAAGGACCTCAACGACAAGGCCGGCTATGCCGGCATGCACCTGTACAACGACCTGATGTCCAACGCCGACAAGGGCCTGGACGTCAACGGCGAGGAGGCTAAGACCACCCGTGACGGCGCGGAGGTCACCGGCGTCAACGCCACCAAGGACATCCCCTTTGACGAGGCCGGCAAGCCCGTTCCCGTCGTCTCCCAGTTCAACCACCCCGGCACGACCTTCGGCAACTTCGACAACTTCGCCGGCTGCACCGCGACGCGCGACGACGTGCTGAACCTCATCGAGGTCGGCAACGGCGAAGGCAAGGTCGGCGGCTCGAGCTACTTCCCCTCCTATGAGGAGTATGATCTCTGCCTGTCCATGGGCTGGCACGTGGCGCCCACGAACAACCAGGATAACCATAAGGGCAACTGGGGCGATTCCAACACCTGCCGCGACGTCATCCTGACGGACGATTTCTCCGAGATCGGCATCTACCGCGCCCTGGACGCCCGCCATGTCTACTCGACCGAAGACCAGAACCTCGAGATCTCCTATGAGCTCGAGGTCAACGGCAGCCGCTATCAGCTCGGCGACATCGCCCCGATCGAGGATGCCGACCAGCCCGATCAGATCACCTTCTATCTGACGATCAACGACCCGGACAACGAGTCCATCGGCCGTATCCAGATCATCGGCGAAGGCGCGACGGTCCTCAAGGAAATCACAGTCACCGGCAACTCCTACAAGGACGAGATCGTTCTGAACCACAAGGATGAAAAGGGCAACGTCGTCTCCGGCTACTACTACATCAAGGTCATCGAGGGCGACGGCAACATCGCCGTGACCGCTCCTGTCTGGACCGCCGGGACCGTTCCGGTCAACATCGACGCCAAGACCTCCGCGGCTGTCGCCGCGCAGGGCGAAGAGGAGACCATCACCGCGACGATCACCAACGGCAGCTCCGGCGATGCGCTGACCCTCGTGAGCTGCAAGATCACCGCCGACGGCGACGTGATCCTGGACCGGACGCTCAACGAGACCGTCAACGCGAGCACCGCGAAGACCGTCACCACGCCCTATACCCCGAAGACCACCAACCCCGCCGCGCAGAAGACCTACGACATCGTCGTGGAATTCACCTTCACCTACAAGGGCAAGACCCAGACCTACACCAAGACCCTCACCGAGACCTCCTATCCGCCGGAGATGATGACCTACATCGGTCTCGACAAGGGCCATACGAACTTCTACGTCTCCGGCGACTACGCGGGCAATGAAAGCTCCTTCATCCAGATCTGCGCCGACAACGGCATCATCGTCGAGTATATCGAGGCAGGCCAGATGACGAAGGAAAAGCTTGCCAAGTACAAGATGGTTGTTCTGACCGTCCCGCACGTCGACAAGAAGATAAAGCCCACGGTCTGGACCAAAGCCGAGCTTGCCGCGATCGCGGATTACGCGGCCAACGGCGGCAACATCATCAACCTGTCCAAGTCTGACCGCAATGACTACGAGGACGCCGGCGCAGACGGAAATGACACCTATCAGTACGCCTCCGCCACCATCTCCAACCTCGTCAACGAGGCAGTCGGCGCGAAGACCCGCTTTGTCCGCGGCATCGTGGTCGACAATGAGATGATGTCCAACGTGGCCTACCTCATCAACTTCAACGGCAAGGAGCTGCTGGGCGATCACGAATTCACGACCGGCATCTTCGCCTCCTCCAACGGCCAGTACCAGTACTACAACGGCACCGGCATCGTCACCGAGGCGGGCGCGGAGAACGACGTGACCCCGCTGGTCATGCCTTACCAGTCCACCTGGGTCGCCTGCTACAAGGACAACTTCACCGGCTCTTCCTACGTGCCCGACTACAACAAGGACACCGTCATGGCGGAAAAGGACAGCTTCAATCTTGTGACCGTCGAGACCCTGTCCGGCGGCGGCTTCCTGGTCTGCGGCGGCGCCTGCTTCATCTCCAACTACGACCTCATGGCCGGCACCCCTTCCAACGAGCAGTTCGAAAACTACGGCCTGGTCATGAACATCCTGAAGCACGTGAAGAACGGCGACGAGAAACCGACCATCACCCCGATCAAGGACGTCCACAAAGGAACTGTCGGTCAGGAATTCACGGTCGAGGGCGTCGTAACCTCCAACGCTTCCGACTACGACAAGACCACCGCGTTCTTCGACTGCATCTACGTGCAGGACGAGACCCGCGGCATCAACTGCTTCCCGGTCTCCGGCTACTACTACATCGGCGAGCACGTCCGCATCCACGGCGGCGTGACCTACTACTGCGGCGAGATCGAGCTGAACCTCGGCAACGAGTACAACGGCTCCATCGAGGTCATCTCGAACGACATTAACCCGGCCGCGCCGAAGAACGTTTCCTGCAAGCAGGCCATGAGCGACGACAACATCGGCAACCTGATGCGGATCTTCGGCAAGATCGTAGAGGTCCACAAGACCTCCGACGTCATCGACTACATCTACGTTGACGACGGCTCCGGCGAGGTCGCTGCCCTGTTCATCAACGGCTATATCCAGAGCTCCTACACCGGCCTCGACAAGGCGACGGTCGGCATGTACTGCGAGGGCATCGGCATCGGCTCCCGTGACGTCAACGAGGGTTCCGGCGACTCCCATGACGACAGCGAGCTGACGCCCGATCAGTTCATCAAGCGTCTGCGTGTCCGCGCCCGTGAGGAGATCCGGATCTCCGCCGATCCCTGCTTCTGCTTCACCGACGTCAAGACGACCTCCTGGTATCACGAAGGCGTGGACTACGTCGTCGCGAACGGCATCATGAACGGCACCACCACCACGACCTTCGCGCCGAACGACTCGCTGACCCGTGAGCAGTTCGTCACGATCCTGTGGCGTCTGGCCGGCGAGCCTGCCCATGCGGTCAGCAACCCGTTCACCGACGTCAAGGCCTCCAACTATTCCTATGACGCGATCCTCTGGGCGTACGAGAACCACATCACCTCCGGCAGCACGCCGACCACCTTCGACCGCAAGGGCAACGTCACCCGCCAGCAGCTTGCCGCCTTCCTCTACCGCTATGCGGACTATGCCGGCTACGACGTCTCTGCCCGTGCCGATCTGAGCGCCTTCCCGGATCTTGCAAGCGTCAGCTCCTACGCAGTCGACCCCTTGTCCTGGGCCAACGCAGTCGGCCTGATCGTCGGCGACGCGCAGGGCGGCGTCAACTACCTGCACCCGAAGAACAACACGACCCGCGCACAGATCGCGGTCATCCTGCTCCGCTTCTCCAAGATCAGCAAGAGCTGAGCACGACCCGGTCCGCCCCGGCCATGCCGGGCAGGTCAACAAATAGACTCGCGCAGCCGGACCCCGGTCCGGCTGCGCGAGTCTTTTCTTACAGGGCGCTGAAAAAGCTTCCCGGGCCGCTGCAGAAAAAGGGGCGGCCCCGATGCATCAGCATCGGGGCCGCCTGTCGGTTTGGCTTGCAGAAGCAGCTTATACTGAACTCCATTAAAATGCTTTAAAAAGCATTTTATAGCGCCGAAGGCGCGTTGGAGTTCGCATGAGACGGATTTTGTGCCGTAGGCACAAAATGGCAGCGTGCGAAGCACGGTGCCGCTCCGATTATAATCTAAAGATTTTAATCGGAGTTTAGTATTAGTCCGCCGGAGCGCGAAAGAGGGCGGCTGCGTTCGGTTCGACGCAGACGAGCTCCCAGCCGCGGTTGCGGAAGTAATCATAATCGTTCACGGCCGCTTTCATCTCCCGGTCAAACCCGTTGCGAAGATCGACTAAGGCGTATTCCGCGTCGTTCTTTGTCACCAGCGGATAGACCTCCGCGCGGTCCGCGACGTGGGCGAGCAGGAGGGTCGCTGAGCGGACGCTGGCGCCTTCCGGAAGCTGACTGACCACGGCTTCGATCCGGCTGCACCGCGCCCAGATGACGTCCGGTATATCCAGGTAGTAGCTCCTTGTCGCGAACGTCGTTCCGAAGAAGAGCATTGCGCTGGCGTATACTGCGGCAAAGAGGGCAGCCGTGCGCTGCTCCCGCGTCCGTTCCGCAACGCCCAGGATCAGCGCGGTGAGAAGGAAGGCAAAGGAGCCGAAGGAGTATTGGAAGTAGATCGAATGCTGATACTGATAAGACGGCATCAGATTGATCAGAATGTACGGGAAAAGGAGGATCAGCCGCGCCGGCTTCGCTGTGATCAGCGGGAGGAAGAGCAGCGGCAGCAGCGTCTGCACAAGGTACTCGAGCTTTTTCGTCTGGAAAATGTTCGCCAGCACGATGGCGGGGTTGCGCAGGACCGTCACGATCACGCCGACCAGGCTGTCGCTGTCGCTGTCGCTGTATTCCCGATACCGCCAGGCCATAATGCCCTCGCCGTTCCGGTTCATGAAATAGGTGACGACCAGGAAATAGAGCAGGGCGAAGAGGCTGAGAAACAGACCGAGCAGGACTCGGTTCCGCTTCTGCCGGCGCGCGCCGGCGTCTTTCCCGAAGGGCTCCAGACAGAGCCACAGGCCGAGCAGCAGGATATAGACCGGCGCGTCCTCCTTGACGAGCATCGTCAGCAGGGCGAAGACAAAGGCCGGGATCGGCTTCCCGCGCAGGGCGTAGTCAAAGGTCCAGAGGACCAGCGGCGCAAGGAAGCAGTTTTCGTGCAGGTCGTACATGCAGCCGCCGCTCAGCGCCGGATAGAGCAGGTAGATCAGGCAGACCGCCCCGCTGCCCCAGCGTCCGAGCCCGGCGCGGCGGGCAATGCGGTAAGCCGGGATGACGCCGATCGCCAGCACCACCGCCTGGCCGATCTGCAGGGTGACCGGCGAGGGGAAGAGCATGTAGAAGGGGAGCAGCACGTAGTAGATCGGCGAGAAATGGACCGCGAAGTGGGAGAGCAGTCCGTCGCGCTCCGAGGTGATGTTCGGCAGACCGGTCTTCGCCATGTTGTGGAACATGTTGACGAACAGGCCAAAGTCGAATTTGGGCGCGGAGTAGCTCAAATAGCGGTTGACGGTCACAGCGCCGACGAAGAGCGCAAACAGCAGGGCGAAGACGAAGACTGCGGCGCCGATCAACGCGCGCGGCGGCTCGTCCCGAAATGTGAATTCGCCGCTTCTGACCAGGAAAAAGGCGACGAAGGCGCCGACGAGCGCGACGGCCGCTGCCGTCCAGGTGTCCGCCGCATGGCGGCAGACGAGGCAGCCGTAGAGCAGGGTGGCTCCGGCAAGCAGGAAGCGGTCCAGGCGCAGATCCCGCCCGGCCAGCAGATGCGGAAGCGTGAAGAGCAGGAAGCTGACGCAGATCCAGAGCACGAGCCGCAGGCTCTCGCCGGAGAGATAGGCCTTGTCTGCGATCTGCGGTTCGACGTGCGAGAGGAGCAGGATCGCCTCCGCCAGGAACCAGGACCCGAACAGACGCATCAGAATGTGCGCCGCAGACGTGAGCGGGAACCGCCGCGTGCCCGCCTGCTTTTCCTGTAAAACCGCGGGCGACCCGTCCGCCGCTTTCGGATCGTCCGAAGCCGAACGCAGCGAATGTACCGCGTCCGCAGCCTTCAAATCATCCAAAGCCGAATGCGGCAAGTGCAGCCCATCCGCAGCCGTCACGTCGACCTCTGCCGGTTCATTTGTTTTTGGATCTCCAGCCATAGGAACTCCTTTCCGACTGTGTGTCACCGACCGCGCCGACGCACGCGCCGTACGCAGTTCAATTGCCGTTCTGTCAATTATGATTCGTGCTTATTATACCAAAGACTGCCGGATTATCAACCCCGAAAGGTCAAAATCGCTTTGTAATACCTCCAAATCACGATAGACAGTCCTTTTCTCTACCGGAAATCCCTGCTCCTCTAATTACTTTTCCGTTTCGCTGCGGCGCACAGGATGGGCTTTCGTGGCGTTTGCCGTCAAATAGTCGTGCAGAAGCAGCAGCCGCACCGCAGTATAAACGCCATTGTTCCCCTTCTTCATACGCCTGCCTCCTTCTGTTTTTTTCCATTGTATCACACCAAAAGCAGGAAGAAATGAGGGAATTTGCGTGGATTTGGGATTGAAAATCAGCTGATTATTTGATACCATAATATTACCATACAAACCATATATCGACTATTTAGAGATTGCCTCTTTACCTTCTGGTAAAAACGCATTCTCTTACTTTGGCGTTCTCTGATATGTCGAAGGTTTGTGTGGTAGCAAATGGAGTTATGCGTTTTTCGGTGTGTGGCTCCATTTGGATGCCACACACTTTTTATCTATTTATGGAGGAAAACACAATGAACTTGACTTTCAAGGCTCCGATGATGAAAGAATGGACTCTCAAGGATGACAGAATTATCTTTGGGAAAAAGGAAATCCTATTATCCTCTGTGACGAAAGCGGAACACAAGCCCCCAAAAGGACTTGGAGGCAACGGCGTAATTCAGGTGTTTTTCGGCTCTGGTGCTTTTGATTTTGCGACGCTGGCATATTCAAAGAAGCAGAAAGAGGATGGAGAAAAAGCCGCCGAATACATTATGGAGCACGCAAGCGACAAAGTTAAGGAATTGGAAAAGCTTAAGCGCGAAGGGTTCAAAAAGCGTTGTAATGTTTGCGGCAATATCTTCTGCTATACCTTTGAGGACTTGGGCGAGAATATGCGCCTTGCCAAAAGTGCAAAGTGGTCTGCGATTGGTTCCCTCGGCGGAACCTATGGTTCCAGCGCTACAAGCCTTCAAACAGCGAACGACCAATTAAGCCGAATTGTGGATTATAACAAGTGCCCCAAGTGTGGGTCGCGTGATCTGTCTGATGCGACGGATGAAGATATCGCAAGGATGAAGGAACCAGCAGGCGCGGTTATTCAGCAGGCGTCACCAGCAGAAGAATTAAAGAAATTCAAAGAACTCCTTGATATGGGAGTTATCACGCAGGAAGAATTCGACGCAAAGAAAAAGCAGTTGTTAGGGCTATAAAACATATAAGAGGGAGCAGGACGAAACTATATTTAAATACCAATACGAAAATGGTATTCTTGTGCTATATGGCTCTGGAACTGGTGGAAAAACTGGCGAAGACAAATTTCTAAAACAAGTTGGAAACAAATAATACTGAAGGAGGATAACGCAAATCCTCATAAAGCAGTACTCAACAAATAATGAAATGGAGGTTTTTAGAGTGGAAGAAAAAATTCTGATTAAAAGTGAGAAATCTTCAATCGTAAAATGGGTTATGATTATCGGTCTCTGCATTATTGTATTGGCTGTACTGCTTCGCCTTGTATTCCCTTCCTATTGGGTGGAAGTCTTTCCAGAGCTCAACGATGGAGAGACTGCACCCTTTGATATGTTTTTAGAGAGCTTGATTATTCCAAACGAGAGCTTCGATTTTGTGGTTTGCCCGTTGATTTATATTGGCGTTATTGCTGTAATCTATGGTATTATTATTATAATCGCAAATCGGAACGTAACGCTGACAGTCACAAACCGCCGCGTTTATGGCACTGCAAAATGGGGCAAACGAGTTGACCTTCCGTTAGATATGATTTCAGCGGTTGCGACAGCTAAACTTGGAGGAATTGCTATTTCAACGTCTTCTGGTGCAATTCGTTTTCTTGGGATTAAGAACAATCTGGCAATCCATGAGACTATCAGTAAACTGTTGATGGAACGCCAAGAAAAAGCTCCCGCTGCTTCTGAGCAAAAACCCGCGGTTATCGCCTCTCAAAGCAACGCCGACGAACTGAAAAAGTTCAAAGACTTGCTTGACAGCGGTGTTATCACGCAGGAAGAATTTGACGCGAAGAAAAAGCAACTCTTGGGGCTGTAAACAGTATGCAGGGAGCAGGCGTTCGGTCTGCTCCCTGCTTCGTTATAATAACTGTGCATGCCCCTCAATTGCCTTCTCTATCCTCTGCGGCTCAATGCCGATATAGCGCTGGGTGATTGCGGCGGAGCTGTGCTGTAAAAGCCGCTGGACCAGGGCGACATCATACTCATTGTTTTTGCAAATCTCGGTCCATTGAATATATAAACAATATCCACTTTTTGATAGCCACTTTTGGCTTTTGGGAAGAAGTTGGAGCTGGCGCGATATCCACTTATTTATCCACTTTTGGAAAAAACGGACGAAAAAAAGAGGAGAAGGATTTCTCCTTCTCCTCTCAAAAATGCTTGATTTTACAAGGAATTACGGCTTACTTGAAGTAGCGCTTCAGCAGACCTTCCAGGGCCTTGCCGTGACGAGCCTCGTCGCGGGCTTTTGCGGAGCCGGATCGACGCCGTTACTGCGAAGGATCCCGAAAGAGAGAGTCGTGTTCTGCGACAGCTTTTCTGACCTTGATCCGTGTTATGATCCCGGCGATGAGCAAAATCACCGGAACACCGATGGTGACCCCAATACACAGCGCCTTATCGCCTCTGGCGATGCCTTCGACCCAGAAGAGAAGGCACATTCCCCAAAACAGCACCACAAGGCCAAGCAGGATTGCAAGCAGAATATTGTTTTTCCCCTCCTGCTGTCGTAAGCCAAGCCCTTCTCTTCCGTA
>JAFPFL010000067.1 GCA_017425545.1 Oscillospiraceae bacterium
GCATCCATCAGTTCGAGAAGCAGGAGATGGTCGTGGTCTGCAAGCCCGAGGACAGCATGTACTGGTATGAAAAGCTCTGGCAGAACTCCGTCGAGCTCTTCCGCAGCCTGGACATTCCCGTGCGTCAGCTCGAGTGCTGCTCCGGCGACCTCGCGGATCTGAAGGTCAAGAGCTGCGACATCGAGGCGTGGAGCCCGCGTCAGCAGAAGTACTTTGAGGTCTGCTCCTGCTCCAACCTCGGCGACGCACAGGCGCGCCGCCTGCGCATCCGCATCAAGGGTGAGGACGGCAAGAACTATCTGGCGCACACGCTCAACAATACCTGCGTCGCGCCGCCGCGCATGCTGATCGCGTTCCTGGAGAACAACCTACAGCCCGACGGCAGCGTCCGCATCCCCGAGGTCCTGCGTCCCTACATGGGCGGCAAGGAAGTCCTCATCCCCAAGACGAAATAAGCCAGCCGGCTTTTTCGATACTATTTGAAAGAAGGAGAACAGCAATGAGCAAATTTGTCAAAGAGTTCAAGGAATTCATTGCGAAGGGCAACGTCATGGACATGGCCGTCGGCGTGATCATCGGCGGCGCGTTCGGCGCGATCGTGAGCTCTCTCGTTGATAACATCCTCGGACCGATCATCGGCATGATCCTCGGCGGTGTAGACTTTTCCGGCCTGTCCGTGAAGCTCGGCGAAGCGACGCTTCAGTACGGCGCGTTCATCCAGGCCATCATCGACTTCCTGATCGTTGCCCTCGTGATCTTCTGCATCGTGAAGGCAGTGAACAAGGTCAAAGACGCGGCTATCAAGAAGGAAGAGGAGAAGCCCGAGGAGCCCGCCGGCCCGACAACCGAAGAGCTGCTGGGCGACATCCTTGCCGAGCTGAAGAAGAAGTAAGCTTCGACAGGATTGTACATTTCATTCCTGAATTTTCTGCTTGACATCACAGGGCTTATATGCTATATTATATAAGCCCTGTGGGGCAGAACCCAATATCGCGGAGTGGAGCAGTCGGTAGCTCGTCGGGCTCATAACCCGGAGGTCGCAGGTTCGAGTCCTGTCTCCGCAACCACAAAAAGTCCTGAAATCTCAACGATTTCAGGACTTTTACTTTTGGTCGAACCTGGAAGAATTTAACTCCTTGGGGCAGGATTGGGGCCGAAAAAATTTTAACAATCCAAAACCGCGCGACCTCCGGGTGCAAAGAAATCCGAAATTCGGGATTTCTTTGGGGCAGAGCAGCAAAAAATATTTGCGCCATGCAAAGCGTTTTGCATGGCGCTTTTTCTGTTTATGCGGGTTGACTGGAAGGTTCTGTTCCGGACTCTTTGGCTTTTCTGTGCTGGAACACCTGAGAGCGGACGGAGCTGGCTTTTGCTTTTGCCGTGGCGATCTGGTGGGCATAGATCGTGGCGGTTGTGGTTGCGTTGGCGTGACCGAGCTCGTCGGCAGTTGTGACGAGATCCACGCCGTTTGCGATCATGGTGGATGCTGCGGTGTGACGGAACGCATGCGGATGCAGGTGCGGAAGACCCTGTTTGTCGCTGAACTTTGCAAGCCAGCCGGTGACTGCAGTCGGGTCCATGTATCGACCATCATCTCGTGTGAACACAAAGCCGGTCTCCCTCCAGCGGTCTCCCATGAGAGCCTTCCTGCGCATCTGCTCTTCACGATATTGCTTGAGAAGCGCCTGCGTTTCCGGCGCGATGTGGACGCAGCGGGTGTGACCGTTCTTCGGCGGGCCTTCATAGATTCCGCGCTCCGGAGAATAGAGCAAAGCACGTTCGATGGTGAGGATACCCTCGTCCAGATCGACACAGCTCCACTTCAGACCCATCACTTCTCCGCGCCGGCAACCGGTGTCGATCAGCAGATAAACGATAGCTTTCCATTTCAGAGGCGCATCCTCCAGAGCGTCAATGATCTCATCCAGTACATCCGGCTGGTAATAGTCAGGGGTGCTGCGTTCTGCTTTGGGCGGCGTCGCCTTTGCAGCGGCGTTGTATGGCACAAGCAGCTCCTTTTCCGCCTGCGAAAGCACAGATGAGATGAATCGGTGATGCTCCAGGATGGTCTTGTTGGAGAGCGGGGTAGAGTCCACTTGATAACGGAATAGATCCGAGAGCTGTTTGCCGAGCGCTGCGCAAATGGCTTCCGCTGTTTTCATCATCACCGGTTTGCCCTGCAGGGCTGCCCGGACGGTTGCAGAGCCTGTGCCGGATCTCCGGGAGAGCTCCGCTTTGGAGATGCCCGCCCGAAGGAAGACCGTGTTGAGCGCAGGCTTCGGAATTGCACGCTCCCCGGCAATTCGCACGCCGATCTTTCCGAGGTTCTCATAGAGCTCATTCAAATGCTGCGGCCTGAGCTGGGAGAGCTTGATGTGGCCAATGGCAGCGTTGATGCGCGGGAGCATGCTGCGGTACCGATCGACCGTGCGAGCAGCGGTTTTGGTGCGTTCTTTAAGCTGCAGGACGTATTCCGCATACGCAGCGAATGTCAGGTGATTGTCCGGCCGATAGCCCTTCATTACATCGGATTCAAACTTCACGGCAGCGGCCTGAAGCGCTTTCTCGATCTGCTTTTCCGTCATTCCGGGCTCCGGCGTCCAGGTCATGCGGCGACGGATGGGATTTCCGTTCCTGTCCACACCCTCCGTCACGGAAATGCGGTAGCTGGTAACCTTGCCTTGTTTGTTGATACGTTTTTCAATGTTTGCCATTGTAAATTCCTCCTTGGCCAGAAATTATCATGATTGAATGAAAATGAGAAATGTGTAAATCATCGATAATCAATGCACTTTCGCACGACTGCTCCGTTATCCGCGCTGTCCTCGCAGCTGAGCCAGCGCTCCACGTTGGCCCAGGAGATGAGGTACGTCCTGCCCACGATGCGGCAGGGGAGCGCGCCGCTCTTGAGCGCACGGCGGAGCGTATACTCGCTCAGAGGAATGCCTCGGAGTTTGCAGCGCTCCACGGTCTCGCGGATATTCAGAATGTCCTGTTTCTGAGAAATGTGGCGATTATCTTGCATCTCGATCCCTCCTTGCTTTGTGCTGCCGCTGAAATTCAGATTCGATCAGCCGCAGAATGGTGTCGTGGATCTCCTTCGTGCTATGATTCGGAAAGAATCGGCGGAGATCGTCATAGCGGAACACGATTTTCTCCTTTTGATTGGGCTTTGGCTCTGTCATGATTCGGAAGATGACGTCCATGGTGAGATAATCCTCTTCGCTGATCTGCTTCATTCGCTGTGCCTGCGAGAGCGACGGAGTGCAGTCCTCGCTCTCAATGGTCTCCAGCAGGTCGTACTGCTCCTGATCGCGCAGATAGGAGAGTGCCACCGCAGGTGTGAGCGCAATACGGCTCTCGTCCACCAACTGCAGAAGCTCCGGGATCAGCTGCGTCAGGCGGATATAGCGGTAAATTTGGCGTTCGCTCTCATTTGCCGTGGCGCTGACAGCGGTGACGCTCCACTTCTTGCCAAGTTGGCAAGAAGTTTTCCCCTGATGGAGCAGAGCGGTCATTTTCAGCTTGTAGGCAAAGGCTTTTTCGCTGGGCAGCAGCCGTTCCCGATGGAGATTGCTGTCCACCAGCATGACGGCGGCTGCGTCCCGGTCGAGCGCATAAACGTGGGCAGGAACCTCTTGGATTCCTGCCCTCTTGGCGGCGTGAAGTCTCCGGTGGCCGGAGATCACTTCATATTCGTTTTCGATGCCGTCCATCGGACGGACGATCAGCGGCGTGAGGATGCCGAATTCCCGGACGCTGTCTACAAGCGCCTCCATTTCGGCGTCATCCTTCACATAGAACGGATGCCCCTCGAATGGATGAAGGGCGTGGATGGGAATGGTGATTGATTCGATTTTCATTTTGTGTTTCTCCTAAATTAGATTTGAAATTTGTTGTACATCTGTACATGTGTACGCGCGATCATTGGAGCGCGCGGATGTTCCGATAGCCCCATACGCGAGCGTTGTGGTATTTGACGTTGTTGTGCTTGACGAGACCGTAATCCTTAGCCAGAAGCCCAAGCTGTCTGGAAAAGCCGGTCTTTGTCAGCGCTGGGAACGCGTTGTCCTCGCACCACAGGCTGTACAATTCGTACAGCTTGGCGGAGGCGGTGTCTGCGCCGTCCGCAAAGGAGATATAGCCCTCGGACTGCAGGAACATGAGGACGTTGTTGCCCTCCTCGATGCTCTGCTTCAGATTTTCCTGACTGCGCTCGCTGACCGTGAACCGGTAATTGTTCGCAATCAGCCGCTGCAGACCCTCGAACGCCCAAAGAAAGATGCCCTCGCGTTCCTCCGCCAGCTTTTCCGACAGAAACGGATCGTCCACGCGATCCGACGGGCGATCCTTCGTGGTCAGAATGATCTGTCTGCGAAAGAAGCCGAGACTGCGGTCGTAAAGGGACTTCATGGTGCCGTTGCCGAAGCCGATGAGGCGGGCATACATCGTACCCTGATAGCTCTGCA